>JBDTXF010000198.1:0-6196 GCA_040006355.1 Nocardioidaceae bacterium
CGCGACCAGGTAGCGGTCAGCCCCACCCAGCTGTCGGTGCTCCGGATGATCCCGACCGCGACCCGTGTGGCGCGGGCCGGCCGGGGCAGGCTCGCGGTGTTCCGGCTGCTCAACTCGACGCGCGGCTGGGACACCCGGCACACCCCGGTCGACGACGTGGCCTGGGCGCTCGGCCAGCTGCGGGAGCGCTTCGAGCAGGATCTGCCGACCTGCCTGGTCGGTCACTCCCTGGGCGGTCGTGCGGCGCTGCTGTCGGCCGGCCAGCGGGACGTCCGCAGCGTGGTCGCCCTGGCACCGTGGGTCTACGACAGCGACGGGGAGACCACCCTGCCCCCGGGTCGCCGCATCCTCGTGGTGCACGGCGACCACGACCGGATCGCCAGCCCCCAGCGTTCGGCCCATGTCGCGGAGCGCCTGCGCCGTACGGCGGACGTGGGCTACGTCTTGGTGGGCGGCGGCAAGCACGCCATGCTCCGGCACGGCTCCGTCTTCGACCGGGCGGCCGCCGACTTCGCCACCGCGACGCTGCTCGGCGACCAGGCCTCGCCCCCGGTCCGGCAGGTCCTCGAGGGACAGCGGCTCGTCGAGGTCTGAGGCCCGCGCTCGGCGGCGCAGGACCGCGAACGTCGCCAGCGCGTGCGCGAGCGTGACGGTCAGCGGGGTGGTGGCCGGCACGTCGTGGTCCCCGGTGAGCCGTCGTCGCCGAGCTGCTCGCGCACCCCGAGGTCGGCCAGGAAGCCGGTCGTCATGGCAGCGCCGCACCCCACCCCGCCGGCGGCCGACCGCTGGGTCGGCGGTCGCGGTCGGCAGGTCAGGCGGTGCGGGTGGCGATCAGCACCGCGAAGGCGTCGAGCGCGTCGCGCGCGGGACCCTCCGGCAGCACCTTGAGGAGCTCCTGCGCCTCGGTGGCGATGCCGAGCACGTAGGCCCGTGCCTCCTCCATGGCCGGGTGCCTGCGCAGCAGCCCGAGCGCCTCACCGTGCAGGGCGTCGTCGTCGAGGTCGCCGGCCAGCAGCTCCAGCAGTCGCGCGTCCCCCGGGTCGGTGGAGCGCTGGGCCAGGAGCACCGGCAGCGTGGGCACGCCCTCGCGCAGGTCGGTCCCGGGCGTCTTGCCGGACTGGGCGGACTCGGAGCCGATGTCGAGGATGTCGTCGGAGAGCTGGAAGGCCATGCCGACCCGCTCGCCGTACGCCGTGAGGGCCTCCTCGACCTCGAGGGGAGCGCCGGAGAACCGGGCGCCGTACTGCGCGGAGGTCGCGATCAGGGACCCGGTCTTGCCCTGCACGACGCGCAGGTAGTGCTCGAGCGGGTCGCCCTCAGGGGTGAGCGTCTCGAGGATCTGTCCCTCGACCAGCTTGGTGAAGGTCTCGGACTGGATCCGGACGGCGTCCGCCCCGAGCTCGGCGGTGAGCAGCGAGGACTTCGCGAACAGGAAGTCTCCGGTGAGGATCGCGACGTGGTTGTCCCAGCGGGAGTTCGCGGACTCGGCGCCGCGGCGCAGGTCGGCCTCGTCCATCACGTCGTCGTGGTAGAGCGAGGCCAGGTGGGTCAGCTCCACCACGCACGCCGCGGTGACCACGCCGGCCGCCGAGGGGTCACCCACCTCGGCCGCCAGCAGCACCAGCGCCGGCCGGAAGCGCTTGCCGCCGGCGTGCAGCAGGTGCCGGGCTGCCTCGGTGACGAAGGGCGCCTCGCTCCGGATCTCCCGCTCCAGCCGCGCCTCCACGAGGGCGAACTGCGCCCGCAGCCGCGCGTCGAGCGCGTCGTCGAGAACCGGCAGGGCCAGCGACGAGCTGCCGTCGGAGGCTGTCGAAGTCATGGAACTTCCTCAGAGCTATGGGTCAGCGGATGAACTGGCCCGCGGTCGCGGCCAGGTCGAGGACCGGCCCCGGGAAGATCCCCAGCACGACGGTCACCGCGAGGCCGACAGCGATCACGATAGTCGTGAGGATGCTGGGGCTCATCACCACGGGTCCCTCGCCGATCGGCTCCGAGAAGAACATCAGCACGATCACGCGGGCGTAGAAGAACGCCGCGACCGCGGACAGCGCCACCGCGATGACCACCAGCGGCCACGCGCCGCCGGACACCGCGCTGGTGAAGACCGCCCACTTCCCCGCGAACCCTGCGGTCAGCGGGATGCCCGCCATGCTCAGCAGGAAGAACGCGAACACCCCCGCCACCACCGGTGACTCCTTGCCGAGACCCGCCCAGCGCGAGAGGTTCGTGGCCTCCCCGCCGGCATCGCGTACGACGGTCACGACCGCGAAGGCGCCGATCGTCATGAACCCGTAGGTGACCAGGTAGAACAGCACCGCCTGCAGCGAGGACAGCTGCGAGCCACCGAACCCGGTCACCGAGTGCAGGCCGACGAAGCCGACCAGGATGAACCCCGCGTGCGAGATCGAGGAGTAGGCCAGCATCCGCTTGATGTCGGTCTGGGTGATCGCGAGCACGCAGCCGACCAGCATCGTCAGGGCGGCGATGATGCTGATCATCAGCGTCCAGTCCCAGCGCGCCGCGCCGAACGCGACGTAGAACAGCCGCAGCAGCGCGCCGAAGGCGGCGACCTTCGTGCAGGCGGCCATGAACGCGGTGACCGCGGTCGGGGCCCCCTGGTAGACGTCGGGCGTCCAGGAGTGGAACGGGGCGGCGCCGACCTTGAACAGCAGGCCGACGGCGAGCAGGCCGATGCCCGCGAGGAGCAGCGCCTGGCTCCCGATCCGGCCGGCGACGGCCTCGGAGATGTCCCCGAAGCTCATCGAGCCGGCGAACCCGTAGGTCAGCGCGACGCCGTACAGGAAGAAGCCGGAGCTGAAGGCGCCGAGCATGAAGTACTTCAGCGCCGCCTCCTGGCTGAGCAGACGACGGCGCCTGGCCAGCCCGCAGAGGAGGTAGAGCGGCAGGGACAGGATCTCCAGCGCGACGAACATCGTGACCAGGTCGTTGCTCGCCGGGAACATCAGCATGCCGCCGATCGAGAAGAGCATCAACGGGAAGATCTCGGTGTGCTCGAGGCCCCGGGTGGACGCCTCGCGCTCTGCGGAGGTGCCCGGCAGCGCGGCCGCCTGACCCGCGAACGCGGTGACGCCGCCCTCCAGCGCGCGCTCGGCGAACAGCAGCACGCTGATCAGCGAGAGGGCCAGGATCGTGCCCCAGATGAACACGGTGGGACCGTCGACCGCGATCGCTCCGCCGACCGCGATGCTGCCCCGGCCGTTGGAGGTCCCGCGGGGCGCCAGGCTCGTCGCGACCAGGAGAGTCGCCACCAGGGCACCACCGACGCCGATGAGCGCCAGCACGACCTGGACGAGGTAGCGCGAGCGGCGCGCGACGAAGGCCTCGACGAGCACACCGAGGGTGGCGACGCCGAAGACGATCAGCAGCGGCGAGATCAGGCCGTACTGGATCGTCGGCTTGGAGAACTCAGCGGCGAGGTTCACTTCTCGGTCTCCTGTGCGCCGGCCTGCGCGGGCACGGCGGGCGAGGGGTCCTGCACGCCGATCTGCTGCAGCGTGTCGTGGACGGCGGGGTTGATGATCGAGGTCAGCGGCCTCGGGAAGAACCCGAGCACCACGATCAGGACCAGCAGCGGGGCCAGGGCAGCCACCTCACGGACGTTCAGGTCGGGCATCCCGACCACCTCGGGACGGGTCGGTCCGGTCATCGTGCGCTGGTACATCAACAAGATGTAGAGCGCGGCGAGCACGATGCCGAGCGTCCCCGCGACCCCCCAGTACCAGCCGTGCGCGAAGGCGCCGAGCAGCACCGTGAACTCCGAGATGAACGGCGAGAGACCGGGCAGCGAGAGCGAGGACAGCCCGGCGACCAGGAAGATCCCGGCCAGCACGGGTGCGACCTTCTCGACCCCGCCGTAGTCGCTGATCAGCGTCGACCCGCGGCGCTTGATCAGGAAGCCGGCGACCAGGAACAGGGCGGCCGTCGACATGCCGTGGTTGAACATGTAGAGCGTCGAGCCGGACTGGCCGTAGCTGTTCATCACGAAGATGCCGAGCACGATGAAGCCGAAGTGCGAGACCGAGGTGTAGGCGATCAGGCGCGGCATGCTCTTCTGGCCGATCGCGGCGGCCGCGCCCCACAGGATGCTGACCACGGCCAGCACCAGGACGACCGGGGTCGCCCACTTCGAGGCCTCGGGGAACAGCTGCAGGCAGAACCGGATCATCCCGAAGGTGCCGATCTTGTCCAGGATGCTGACCAGCATCACCGAGGTCCCGGCGCTGCCCTCCTCGGCGGCGTCGGGCAGCCAGGTGTGCACCGGCACCATCGGGGCCTTGATCGCGAACGCGACGAAGAAGCCCACGAACAGCCAGCGCGCGGTGTCCCGGTCCATCGGGACCTTGCTCAGGTCGGTCAGCAGGTACGTCGGGCTGCCTGCCTTCGCGGACACGACGTACAGCCCGACCACGGAGGCCAGCATCAGCAGGCCGCCGAACAGGTTGAAGAGCAAGAACTTGACCGCCGCCGCGGAGCGCCGGGCACCGCCGAAGCCACCGATCAGGAAGTAGATCGGGATCAGCGTCGCCTCGAAGATGACGTAGAAGAGGAACACGTCGGTCGCGGCGAAGACGCAGATCGAGAGACCCTCGAGCGCGAGGATCCAGGCGAAGAACGCCCCTGCCCCCCATCGGCCGTCGTCACCGTCGTTCCACGAGGCCAAGATCACGACCGGGGTCAGGATCGCGGTCATCAGCACCAGCGTCAGTCCGATGCCGTCGACGCCGAGCGCGTAGTGCGCCCCGAAGACCCGGATCCACTGGTGGGTCTCGGTGAACTGGTAGCGGGCACCGCCGACGTCGAAGCCGATGCCGACGCAGGCCACCACGACCAGGGCCACCAGGGAGAAGGCCAGCGCGACGATCTTGGGCAGGGCCGGCCGCCCGCCCTTCGGTAGCAGGGTCACGACGACCGCGCCGACGACCGGCATCAGCAGCGCCGTGGTCAACCAGGGGAAGCTCACAGCGACACCTCCATGATCCTTGGGCAGTCGGGCGTCGCGGGGTCGAGCCTGTCGGGACCGGTCATCCGAGGTTCACCGCCAGCATCGCCACGACGACGATGAGCGCACCGATCAGCAACGAGAGGGCGTAGGAGCGGACGAAGCCGGTCTGCAGCTTCCGGAACGTGCTCGACATGCTGGAGAACGCGCCGCCGGTGCCGGTGACGAAGCCGTCGAGCGTGTGGTCGTCGAAGCTCGCCAGGCCGGTGACGAGCTGGTCGCCGGGCCGCATCAGCAGGCCCTCGTTGATGGTGTCGCCATAGAGGTCGGCACGCGCGGCCCGGGTCACGAACGACACCTTGCCGGGCGCGGTGCGCGGGACCGCGTGCCTGCCGACGGTCAGCCAGGCGACCGCGACGCCGGCGATCACCACCAGCAGCACGATCACCGAGAGGAGCACGGCCGGGACGGGCAGGTCCCGCTGCACCTCGGCGCCCACCACCGGGCTCAGCCAGTCCACGATCCAGCCGCCCAGCAGCAGCAGTCCCCCGAGGGCGGAGAGCGCGGCGAGCACCATCAGCGGCACGGTCATCACCTTGGGCGACTCGTGCGGGTGCACGCCGTCCTCCCATCGTTGGCTGCCGAAGTAGGTCATCAGCATCAGCCGCGTCATGTAGAACGCCGTGATGCCCGCGCCCAGCAGGGCGGCCAGGCCGATCACCACGTTGTCCCCGAAGGCCGCCTCGATGATCTTGTCCTTGGACCAGAAGCCGGCGAACGGCGGCACCCCGATGATCGCGAGGTAGCCGAACGCGAAGGTCAAGAAGGTCACCGGGACGGCCTTCGCGAGCGCGCCGTAGTGACGCATGTCCACGTCGTCGTCCATCGCGTGCATCACCGAGCCTGCGCCGAGGAACATGTTGGCCTTGAAGAAGCCGTGCGTGAGCAGGTGGAAGATCGCGAAGGCGTAGCCGGCCGGGCCGAGGCCGGCGGCGAGCATCATGTAGCCGATCTGGCTCATCGTCGAGCCGGCCAGCGCCTTCTTGATGTCGTCCTTGGCGCACCCGATCACCGCGCCCCACAGCAGCGTGACCGTGCCGACGATGACCACTGCGGTCTGGGCGGCCTGGCTGTAGTCGTAGATGAAGCTCGAGCGCACCACCAGGTAGACGCCGGCGGTGACCATGGTCGCGGCGTGGATCAGCGCCGACACCGGGGTCGGGCCCTCCATCGCGT
>JBDTXF010000199.1:0-6193 GCA_040006355.1 Nocardioidaceae bacterium
GAGGGGCGACCCTCGACAACGAGGAGAACTACCTCATGAAGAAGCTCTACACCGCGATGGGCGCGGTGCAGATCGAGAACCAGGCGCGTATTTGACACTCCTCCACCGTTCCCGGTCTGGGGACGAGCTTCGGCCGAGGGGGAGCCACATCCTTCCTGCAGGACCTGTCCAACAGTGACTGCATCCTCATCCAAGGCTCCAACATGGCCGAGGCGCACCCGGTCGGGTTCCAGTGGGTGATGGAGGCCAAGCGCAGGGGCGCGACGATCATCCACGTGGACCCCCGGTTCACCCGCACCTCTGCGGTCTCCGACATCCACGTGCCGATCCGCGCCGGCTCGGACATCGCGTTCCTCGGCGGCCTGGTCAACCACGTCCTCACCCACGACGCCGACTTCCGTGAGTACGTCGTGGCCTACACCAACGCCGCCTCCATCGTGGGGGAGGACTTCATCGACACCGAGGAGCTCGACGGCCTGTTCTCGGGCTTCGACCCCGAGACCGGCCGCTACGACCCGGAGTCCTGGCAGTATGAGAGGACCGACGAGGCTCCTGCCGCCGGCCAGCGGGACCCGGCCCAGGCAGCGGGACCGGTCCACGAGCCCGACTCCGACCCGAGGTCCGGTGATCGGTCCACCGACGACGGAGGCAAGAGGTCCAAGGACCTCCACGAGGCCGCGGTCTCGGACACGCACGGCTCCGGTGGAGCCCCGATCGCGAGCAAGCCTCCCCGCGACGAGACCCTGAAGGACCCCCGCTGCGTCTTCCAGATCCTCAAGCGGCACTTCGCCCGCTACACCCCCGAGATGGTGCAGCAGGTGTGCGGGATCGATCCCCAGGTCTTCGCCAAGGTCGCCGAGGCCCTGACCAGCAACAGCGGGCGGGAGCGCACCTCCGCCCTCTGCTACGCGGTCGGCTGGACCCACCACAGCACCGGGGCGCAAACCATCCGGACCGCGTCGATCCTGCAGACGCTGCTGGGCAACATCGGGCGGCCGGGGGGCGGGATCATGGCCCTGCGCGGACACGCCAGCATCCAGGGCTCGACCGACATCCCGACACTGTTCAACATCCTTCCCGGCTACATCCCGATGCCGCACGCCGCCCAGCACCGCGACCTCGACGAGTTCGTCAAGGCAGACGCCGGCAAGACCGGCTACTGGGGCAACATGCGCTCCTACTCGGTGAGCCTGTTCAAGTCGTGGTGGGGGGACGCGGCCACTGCGGAGAACGACTTCTGCTTCGACTACCTGCCACGGCTGACCGGCGACCACTCGACGTACTCCACGGTGAAGCGCCAGATCGACGGGCGCAGCAAGGGCTACTTCGTGGTGGGGGAGAATCCCGCCGTGGGGTCGGCCAACGGCAAGATGCAGCGACTCGGGATGGCCAACCTCGACTGGCTGGTGGTCCGCGACCTCCAGATGATCGAGACGGCGACGTTCTGGAAGAACGGTCCCGAGATCGAGACCGGAGAGCTGGTCACCGACGAGATCGGCACCGAGATCTTCTTCCTCCCGGCCGCCTCGCACGTGGAGAAGGCCGGCTCGTTCACGCAGACGCAGCGGATGCTGCAGTGGCGCGACAAGGCCGTCGACCCGCCCGGCGACGCGCGGAGCGAGCTGGACTTCTACTACGAGCTGGGCACGAGGATCAGGGAGAAGCTCGCCGGCTCCACCGACGAGATGGACCGGCCGCTGCTCGACCTCACCTGGGACTACCCGAGCGACGAGCAGGGGGACGTCGACGGGCAGGCGGTGCTGCGCGAGATCAACGGCACCGGCGCGGACGGCAAGGCCCTCTCGGCCTTCACCCAGCTCAAGGACGACGGGTCCACCCGCTGTGGCTGCTGGATCTACTGCGGGGTCTACGCCGACGAGGTCAACCGGGCCCGCCGCCGCAAGCCGCACTGGGACCAGGACCTGGTGGCCGCCGAGTGGGGTTGGGCGTGGCCGGCCAACCGGCGCATCCTCTACAACCGGGCCTCGGCCGCACCGGACGGCACACCGTGGAGCGAACGCAAGAGGTACGTGTGGTGGGACGCCGAGCAGGGGAAGTGGGTCGGCTCGGACGTGCCGGACTTCATCCCCGACCGAGCACCCGACCATGTCCCCGCGGAGGGGGCGACCGGCCCCGACGCCATCGGAGGCACGGACCCGTTCATCATGCAGACCGACGGGAAGGCGTGGCTCTACGCGCCTCTCGGCGTCGCGGACGGCCCGCTTCCGGCCCACTACGAGCCACCGGAGTCGCCGGTGCGCAACCCGCTCTACAGCCAGCAGAGCAACCCGGGGCGCAGGAGGGTGTCGACCCCCTCGAACCCGATCAACCCGAGCCTGTCCGAGGTGTTCCCCTACGTCTTCACCAGCTACCGGCTGACCGAGCACCACACGGCGGGTGGGATGAGCCGCACGCTGCCCTACCTGACCGAGCTGCAGCCGGAGTTCTTCTGTGAGGTCTCACCCCGGCTGGCGGCCGAGCGCGGGCTCGAGCACCTGGGCTGGGCCACCATCGTCACTGCCCGCTCCGCGATCGAGGCCCGGGTGCTGGTGACCGACAGGATGCGCTCGCTGCGGCTCGGGGAGCAGATGGTGGAGCAGGTCGGGCTGCCCTACCACTGGGGCCAGAACGGGATCACCACCGGCGACTCCCCGAACGACCTGGTCAACCTCACCCTGGACCCGAACGTCTACATCCAGGACAAGGTCGGCACCTGCGACATCCGCCCGGGGCGACGTCCTCGTGGACCCGCACTCACGGCGTACGTCGCGGCGTACCGTCGTCGCGCCGGCGTGCACCAGGACGAACCCACCAACCAGAGGATCGACCCATGAGCAGCTCGTTGCACGGACGCCTGGACGACGTGACGGGAGACGCGGGGTACTCCGAGCACCCCCCACGCATGGGCTTCTTCACCGACACCTCGGTGTGCATCGGCTGCAAGGCCTGCGAGGTCGCGTGCAAGGAGTGGAACGAGGTTCCCGACGACGGCTACGAGCTCACCGGCATGTCCTATGACAACACCTTGGAGCTGGGAGCCAGCACCTGGCGGCACGTCGCGTTCGTGGAGAAGCCCCTGCATCCGAACACGACCGACCTCGGCCTTCCGGGCATGGGCCCGCCCGGCTTCGACACCCACGAGAGCGGGCTGGGGGTCACCCTTCCGCACGGTGAGGACCAAGCCGCCGAGTCCGGCGACGGCGGCATCCGCTGGCTGATGTCCTCCGACGTCTGCAAGCACTGCACCCACGCCGCCTGCCTCGACGTGTGCCCCACCGGGTCGCTGTTCCGCACCGAGTTCGGCACCGTCGTGGTGCAGCCCGACATCTGCAACGGCTGTGGCTACTGCGTGCCTGCCTGCCCCTACGGCGTGATCGACCTGAACAAGGAGGACGGGCGCGCCTTCAAGTGCACGCTCTGCTACGACCGCCTCAAGGACGGCCAGACACCCGCATGCGCGCAGGCCTGTCCCACAGAGTCGATCCAGTACGGCGAGGTCAGCGAGCTGCGCGAGCGTGCCGACCTGCGCCTGGCCGAGCTGCATGAGAAGGGGGTCGACGTCGCCCGGCTCTACGGCCGCGACCCTGACGACGGTGTCGGCGGGGACGGGGCGTTCTTCCTCCTCCTCGACGAGCCGGAGGTCTACGGGCTGCCGCCGGACCCGGTCGTCACCACTCGCGACCTGGGCTCGATCTGGAAGCATGTGGGCGCTGCGGCCGTTGCCCTCGTCGGGCTCGGGGCCGCCTCCTTCCTCGGGAGACGCTCGTCGTGAGAGAGCAGAGCATGGTCCCCGAGCCGGAGTTCGAGTCCTACTACGGCCGGCAGATCATCAAGACGCCCACCTGGAAGACTCCAGACGTCCCGCTCTACCTCTTCCTGGGCGGGTTGGCCGGCGCGTCGGCGGTCCTCGCCGAGGGTGCCGCGATGACCGGCGACCCGTCGCTGGAGCGGGTGAGCCGTCTGGTCGCGGCATCCGGCGCCGGGCTGGGCACGGTGTTCCTGGTCCACGACCTGGGCCGCCCGGAGCGGTTCCTGCACATGCTGCGGGTGTTCAAGGTGACCTCGCCGCTGTCCGTGGGCTCCTTCATCCTGGCTCCGTTCAGTGCCCTCTCCGGCGCTGCCGCCGCTTCCCAGGTGACCGGGCTGCTGCCGCGCCTCGGGCGCCTCGCGGGAGTCGCGGCGGCTCTCTTCGGTCCACCCCTGGTGACCTACACGGCGGCACTGCTCGCCAACACCGCCGTCCCTGCCTGGCACGAGGCCCACCGGGAGCTGCCCTTCGTCTTCGCCGGCTCCGGGGCCAGTGCCGCGGGTGGGATGGCGATGCTGGTCGCGCCGCTGTCGAGCACCGCCCCAGCGCGTCGGCTGGCCATCATGGGTGCGGCGGTGGAGCTCAGCTCGTCCGAGCTGCTCAAGCGCAGGCTGGGGATGCTGGCCGAGCCCTATGAGCAGGGACGCTCCGGAACGCTGATGCGCACGGCATCGAGGATGACGGCCTCTGCAGCGGCACTGTCGGTGCTCGGTCGGCGGTCGCGGCTGGTCACTGCTCTGTGTGGTGCCACCTACGTCGCTGCGTCTGCGATCACCCGCTTCGGCGTGTTCGAGGCGGGCCTGGCCTCCGCGCGCGACCCCAAGTACGTCGTCGTGCCGCAACGCGAGCGCCTGGCCCGCCGCGAGGCCGAGGCAGCCCGGAGCGCCGAGCAGGGACAGGCGCCGGTGGAGACGGGGTCGTAGGTTCCTCGCATGACCTCGACGACCTCCTCCGTCCGACTGACCCAGTTCGCGGCCGGCGGCGGATGCGCGTGCAAGGTCCCGCCCGGTGAGCTCGAGAGCGTGCTGTCGGGGTTGTCGCTCGGGCGTGCACACGACGACCTGCTGGTCGGCCTGGACGACGGTGACGACGCGGCTGTGGTCCGGATCGACGGGGATCGGGCGGTGGTGCTGACGACGGACTTCTTCACCCCGGTCGTCGACTCCGCCTTCGACTGGGGCCGCATCGCGGCGGCCAACGCACTCTCCGACGTCTACGCGATGGGGGGTGAGCCGCTGGTGGCGGTCAACCTCCTTGCCTGGCCACGCGACCGGATCCCCTTCGAGCTGGCCGCCGAGGTCCTCCGCGGTGGCGCCGAGATCTGTCGCGAGGCGGCCTGCCACCTGGCGGGTGGCCACAGCATCGACGACCCCGAGCCGAAGTACGGCCTGGCCGTCACCGGTATGGCCGATCCCCGGCGTCTGCTGCGCAACGATGCCGGCGTGCCCGGGACACCGCTGACACTCACCAAGCCGCTCGGGCTGGGGGTGCTCAACAACCGTCACAAGGCGACCGGCGAGGTGTTCCAGGACGCCGTCAGCACCATGACGACGCTCAACCGCGACGCATCGCGGGCGGCGCTCGCGGCGGGCGTCACGTGTGCCACCGACGTCACCGGCTTCGGCCTGCTCGGCCACCTGATGAAGCTGTGCCGCGCCAGCGGTGTCGGTGCGATCATCGACGCGGCCTCGGTCCCCTATCTCGAGGCGACCCGGTCCTCGTTCGAGGCCGGGTACGTGCCCGGGGGCAGCCGCCGCAACCTGGACTGGGTGCGACCGCAGCTGTCCTCGATGGTCTCTCAGGACGAGCTCGTGCTCCTGGCGGACGCGCAGACCTCCGGTGGGCTGCTCATCGCGGGCGAGATCCCGGGGCATCCGGTCATCGGTGAGCTCGTGCCAGGTGGGGGACCGATGCTGTCGGTCCGCTGACCGTGCCCTACGCCGAGGGCTACGGGGATCGATCCGCCTGCGAAGAGACGAACCCCGTCATCACCGACAGCCAGGTCGACGGTAGGTCAGCCCACACGTGGTGGGTGAAGCGTGCCTCGTCGTCCGGGGACCGTTGCATGGCGCCCCGATGGGACGATGAGCGCCATGACGACCTGGCTGGCCAACACCCGCGACGCGTTCACGACGAAGCTGTGGCCGATTCCCACGATCGCCGTGGTGGCCGCCCTGCTGCTCGGGTTGGGGCTCCCGGAGCTCGACTCTGCCGTCAGTGGACATCTCTCCGGGCGTGCCAGTGGTGTGCTCTTCGGAGGTGACGCCGACGCGGCCCGTTCGCTGTTAGGGGCGATCGCCTCCTCGCTGATCACGGTGACCGCGTTGACGTTCTCGCTGACCGTGGTGACGCTGCAGCTGGCCAGCGGCCAGTTCTCACCCAGGC
>JBDTXF010000200.1:0-6161 GCA_040006355.1 Nocardioidaceae bacterium
AGTGCTACGGCGGTGACATCACCCGCAAGCGCAAGCTGCTCGAGAAGCAGAAGGAGGGCAAGAAGCGGATGAAGATGGTGGGCCGCGTCGAGGTTCCGCAGGAGGCGTTCATCGCCGCCCTCTCCTCCGATGCCGGCCCCCCGGACAAGACCAAGAAGTAGGGAGTGCCGCACCCCCTGGACATCCCGGCGTCCTTGCGTGCCTACGCCGGCCGGGGTGACGCGTTCGCGGGGTTCCTCGACGAGCTGCCTCGGCTGGTCGAGGACCTGGTCCACGAGTGGGGGCTCACCGTGGACGGCGCGCCGACGCACGGGTTCTGTGCCCTGGTCGTCCCGGTGCACACCGCTGAGGGCGAGCGCGCCGTGCTCAAGGTGGGCTTCCCGCACGTGGAGGCCGAGCACGAGCACCTCGCACTCCAGCACTGGCACGGGCGAGGTGCGGTCCGGCTGCTGCGTGCCGACCCCCGTCGCTCGGCGATGCTGCTGGAGCGACTGCGCGCCGAGGACCTCGCCGACGTGTGGGACCTCGAGGCGTGCGAGGTGGTGGCGGGGCTCTACGGACGGCTCCACGTTCCCGCGCCACCACAGCTCCGCACGCTCACGTCGTACGCCGAGGGGTGGGCGCGCGACCTGGCCGCACTGCCGCGCAGCGCACCGCTCCCACGGCGGCTCGTCGAGCAGGCGGTGTCGCTGGGCCGTGGCTTCGCCGCTGACCCCGGAGCAGACGGCACGATGGTCCACACCGACCTGCACTACGCCAACGTGCTCGCCGGGGATCGCGAGCCGTGGCTGGCGATCGACCCGAAGCCGTTGAGCGGCGACCCGCACGTCGAGCTCGCCCCGATGCTCTGGAATCGCTGGGGCGAGCTGGCGGGCGACGTGCGCGGGGGAGTGCGGCGACGGTTCCACACCTTGGTCGACGCGGCGCTGCTCGACGAGCACCGGGCCCGGGACTGGGTGGTGGTCCGGATGCTGACCATCGCGATGTGGCGGCTCGCCGACGAGCCCGAGGTCCGCCGGCTGACGCCCACCGACGACTTCCTGACGATGTGCGTGACGATCGCGAAGGCCGTCCAGGACTAGCCCCGGCCCTGCAGACGGGCCGGGTCGGCGGGGTTGAGACGTGCAGACGGGCCGGGTCGGCGACAATGAGCAGATGGCACACGTTCTCTCCGTCAACGTCGGCCGGGTGGTGCGGGCCACCTGGGCAGGCAGGCCGCAGCGGACCGCGATCGACAAGCGCCCGGTGGCCGGGCCCGTCGCCGTGCGGGCGCTGGGTCTCGACGGGGACGAGATCGGTGACCCGCGGTTCCACGGCGGCATCCACAAGGCGGTCTACGCCTATCCCGCCGAGGACCTGGCCTTCTGGGGTGCAGAGCTCGGGCGGAACGTCCCGATCGGCACCTTCGGGGAGAACCTCACCACGGTCGGGGTCGACGTCAACCATGCGGTCCTCGGGGAGCGCTGGCGGATCGGCTCCGTCCTGCTCTCGCCGCTGCAGATCCGCACTCCCTGCCACACCTTCCGCAAGTGGATGGAGCGTGAGGGCTTCGACACGACCGAGTGGATCAGACGGTTCGCCCAGGAGGCCCGGGCCGGCACCTATCTCCGGGTGCTCGAGGAGGGCAGCCTGCAGCAGGGCGACGAGATCCACGTCGAGCACCGGCCCGACCACGGGGTCACGGTGTCGATGATGTTCCGGGCGCTCACCACCGACCGTTCCCTGCTCCCGCGGCTCCTCGAGGTGGACGGACTTCCCGAGGAGGCCTACGCGGCGGCTGCGCGCAGACGAGCCGATCAGGTCTGAGCCTTCGCGCCGGGAGGAGCCGGTAGCCTACCGGGAGGCAGCACGGTGACCTACGTCGTGCTGCAGCCGCCCGGAGCCCCGACCGGGTCATGGTGAGAGACCAGGAGAGCGATGTCCGCGAGCACGACCGTCCCCCCCGACCCGAGCGTGATCGAGAACCGCGCACCGAGCGTCGGACGACAGTTCTTCGACCGGGTCGCGGCCTCCCCGCACGGGGAGGCCTACCGCTACCCGGTGGGTGAGCGCTGGGAGTCCCAGACCTGGGCGGAGACCGGGGTGGAGGTCACCCGGCTGGCGGCCGGCCTGGTCGCCCTCGGCCTCGAGCCCGAGCAGCGGGTCGGCATCGCCGCCTCGACCCGGCTGGAGTGGATCCTCGCGGACCTGGCGGTGATGTCCGCCGGCGGCGCGACCACCACGGTCTATCCCTCCTCGAACAGCGACGACGTCGGCTTCATCCTCGCGGACTCCGAGTGCCGGATGGTCTTCGCCGAGGACGACGTGCAGATCGCCAAGCTGGTCGAGCACAGGTCCGAGCTCCCCCACCTGGACAAGGTGATCACGTTCGACGGCACCACCGACGGGGACTGGGTGATCGGTCTCGCCGAGCTGGAGAGGCTCGGGGACGAGCTGCTGGCGGAGAACCCGGACGTCGTCGAGCAGCGGGTCGACGCCACCGGACCGCAGTCGCTGGCCACCTTGATCTACACCTCCGGCACCACCGGCCGCCCCAAGGGAGTGCGTCTCCAGCACAGCTCCTGGACCTACGAGGGGGCCGCGATCGCGGCTCTGGACATCCTCGACGAGAAGGACCTGCAGTTCCTGTGGCTGCCGATGGCGCACTCGTTCGGCAAGGTGCTGCTGTCCACGCAGCTGGCCTGCGGCTTCCCCACCGCGGTCGACGGCCGGGTGGACAAGATCGTCGACAACCTGGCCGTCGTACGCCCGACGTTCATGGGCGCCGCGCCTCGCATCTTCGAGAAGGCCTACGCCCGGATCGTGACCATGCAGGCGACCGAGGGCGGGGTCAAGGAGAAGATCTTCAACCAGGCCTTCAAGGTCGGCCTACAGGTCGACCGGCTGCACCGCGACGGTGAGCGGGTCCCGTTCCTGCTGGCCCGTCAGCACGCGGTCTTCGACAAGCTGGTGTTCGCCAAGGTGCGCGAGCGCTTCGGCGGCCGGGTGCGGTTCTTCATCTCCGGCGCGGCGGCGCTCAACCAGGAGATCGCCGAGTGGTTCCACGCCGCGGGCATCGTGATCCTCGAGGGCTACGGCCTGACCGAGTCGTCGGCGGGGTCGGTGGTCAACCACCCCGACGACTACCGCCTCGGCAGCGTCGGCCTGGTCTTCGCCGGCACCGAGCTGAGGATCGCCGCCGACGGCGAGATCATGATCAAGGGGCCCGGGGTGATGGAGGGCTACCACAACCAGCCCGAGCAGACCGCCGAGGCGCTCACCGACGGCTGGCTGCACACCGGTGACATCGGCGAGGTGGACGCCGAGGGCTTCGTGCGGATCACCGACCGCAAGAAGGACCTCTTCAAGACCTCCGGCGGGAAGTACATCGCGCCCTCGTCCATCGAGTCGCAGTTCAAGGCGATCTGTCCCTACGCCGGGCAGTTCCTGGTGCACGGCGCCGAGCGCAACTACGTGGTCGCGCTGATCACCTTGGACCCCGAGGCGCTCGAGGGCTGGGCCGCCGAGCACGACATGGCCGGGACGTCGTACGCCGACCTGGTCGCCTCGGCGCCCGTGCGGGCCATGGTGGAGGGCTACGTCGAGACGCTCAACCACCGGCTGAACCGATGGGAGACGATCAAGAAGTGGGTGCTGCTGGACCACGACCTCACCGTCGAGTCCGGTGAGCTGACCCCGTCGCTGAAGGTGAAGCGCAAGGTCGTCGAGGACAACTACCAGGACATCTTGGCGAGCCTCTACCGCTGACCGACTCCGTCGAGGGGTCACCACCTCCCGCGACACGCGCAGAAACCAGGGAGTTGGTGACTCCTCGGCGGGGAGGCAGGAGGCCCCGTGACAGCATGGCGGCATGCCGTCCGTCCTGCCCGAGGGTGAGCCCGCGCCCGCCGACGGATCGCTGCCGGCGTCGGCCCTCGAAGGGGTCGGGAAGCGACCGTTCGGGTTCTACGTGCACGTCCCGTTCTGCACGGTGCGCTGCGGCTACTGCGACTTCAACACCTACACCGCCCTCGACCTCGGCGCCTCGGGAGCCGTGCCGGGGGCCTCGCGGGCGTCGTACGCCGACGCGGCGGTCGCCGAGGTCCGGCAGGCGCGACGGGTGCTCGGCGACGTCGACGTCCCGGTGCAGACGGTCTTCTTCGGCGGGGGGACCCCGACCCTGCTGCCGCCGGAGGACCTGGCCCGGATCGTCGCGGCGATCGACAAGGAGTTCGGCCTGGCCGAGGGCGCCGAGGTCACCACCGAGTCCAACCCCGACAGCGTCGACGCGGCAGACCTGGCCCGGCTGCGCGAGGGAGGCATCACCCGGGTGTCCTTCGGCATGCAGTCCGCGGTCCCGCACGTCCTGGCGGTGCTGGACCGCACCCACGACCCGCGACGGGTGCCCCAGGTGGTCGCCTGGGCCCGGCGGGCGGGCTTCGCGCAGGTCAGCCTGGACCTGATCTACGGCACGCCCGGGGAGTCCCTCGCGGACTGGTCGGCTTCGCTCGAGGCGGCGCTGGCCTGCGAGCCGGACCACCTGTCGGCCTACGCCCTGATCGTCGAGGACGGCACCGCCCTGGCCCGCCAGGTCCGGCGCGGGGAGGTGCCTGGTGGTCGTGGGCCCGACGACGACGACCTGGCCGACAAGTACCTCGCCGCCGACGAGGTGCTCGAGCGGGCCGGGCTGGGGTGGTACGAGGTGTCGAACTGGGCGCGGTCCGAGGAGGCCGAGTGCCGGCACAACCTGCTCTACTGGACCGGCGCCGACTGGTGGGGCGTCGGGCCCGGTGCGCACTCCCACGTCGGCGGTGTGCGGTGGTGGAACCTGAAGCATCCCGCGGCGTACGCCGCGCGCATCGGTGGGGACCTCAGTCCGGCCCACGGGCGAGAGCGGCTCGACGACGAGACGCGGCGCGTCGAGCGGGTGCTGCTGGAGACCCGGCTCGGTCAGGGGCTGCCCGTCGAGGTGCTCGACGGCGCCGGGCGGGCCGCCCTGGCCGCCCAGGTCGAGCGCGGACTGGTCGACCCGGCCGCCGTCGAGCGCGGGCGCGTCGTGCTCACCACCCGCGGGCGGCTGCTCGCCGACGCCGTGGTGCGCGACCTGCTCAGCTGACCAGCCGGAAGATCAGCGGGTAGCGGTAGTCCTCGTGGTTGGCGGCCTTGACCGTGCCCACGATGACGAACACGAACCACATCACCCCGACCAGCGGCAGCAGCACCAGCCCGACGAGCAGCAGCAGCGAGAACCCCGCGACCACGCCGTAGACCGTGTAGGAGATCTGCATGTTCAGCGACTCCTTGGCGCTGCGGTCCAGGAACGGGCTGCGGTCCTTGAACACCAGCCATACCACCAGCGGCGCGACGAACCCCAGCGCGATCGGTCCGAGGTGCGCGGCGATCGCCCAGAGCCGCTCGTCCTCGGGCCGCAGCGGCGGCGGCCCGCCCTGGTAGCCCATCGGCGGCGGGGGGGCACCGTAGCCGGGGGGCTGGCCCGGCTGGCCCGACTGGCCCCAGACCGGCTGGGCAGGCTGGCCCCAGCCCTGGGCCGGCGGCCCCTGCTGCTGGCCGGGCTGGTTCGGGTCGTACGGCGGTGGTGGTTCCTGCGGCCCCGTGGTCATGCATCGAGTAGACCAGAGCCGGGCCCCGGGGCGCGTGACCCGGACGGGTGGTGCGCCCGCTCAGGTGACGAAGTCGATGAGCTGCTCCACGCTGCCGAGCAGGCTGGGCTCGAGGTCGGCGTAGGACCGGACGCCGCCCAGGATGTGCTTCCACGCCCGGGCGATGTCGCCCTGGTCGCGGTGCGGCCAGCCCAGCGACTGGCAGACGCCCTTCTTCCACTCGACGCTGCGCGGGATGGTCGGCCACGCCGCCATCCCCAGCCGTTCCGGACGCACGGCCTGCCAGACGTCCACGAACGGGTGGCCGACGATGAGCACGTGCGGGCCCACCGGGCTCTTCGCGACCGAGGCTGCGATCCGGCTCTCCTTCGAGCCGGCCACGAGATGGTCCACGAGCACCCCGACGCGGCGCTCGGGACCGGGCCGGAAGTCGCGCAGGTGCGCGGCGAGGTCGTCGACGCCCTCGAGGTACTCCACGACGACGCCCTCGATGCGCAGGTCGTCGCCCCAGACCTTCTCGACCAGCTCGGCGTCGTGGCGGCCCTCGACGAAGATCCGGCT
>JBDTXF010000201.1:0-6138 GCA_040006355.1 Nocardioidaceae bacterium
GTCCAGATCCTCACCGAGCCGCGCAACGCGCTGGTCAAGCAGTACCAGAAGCTCTTCGACCTCGACGGCGTCGAGCTGGAGTTCACCCCGGACGCGATCGACGCGGTGGCCGACCTCGCGATGCTGCGTGGCACCGGGGCGCGTGGTCTGCGGGCGATCATCGAGGAGGTCCTCCTCCACGTGATGTACGACGTGCCCTCCCGCGACGACATCGCCAAGGTGGTCATCAACGCCGAGGTGGTCAACGACAACGTCAACCCGACCCTGGTGCCGCGCGAGCCCGAGGCGAAGAAGAAGAAGTCCGCCTGAGGACGCCCGGCGGCTGGAGCTAGGCTCGCCGCGTGAGCGACGACCTGGCTGCTGTGACCCTGCCGACCGAGCAGTGGGAGGGCTGGCTGGCCGCCCGCTGCGACCGTCAGCTCGACGAGGTCCGTGCGCTCGTCGACGAGCTGAAGGTGTCTTCCTCCGGTCGCTCTGGGCTCCGGACCCTGCAGCTCTGGAACGACCTCAACCTGGCCCTGCGCGGTGCGTTCGCGGTGTCCTCGCTGCTGTCCAACGTGCATCCCGACGAGGTGGTGCGGACGCGCGCCGAGCAGGCGGAGCAGGACGCGTCGCGGCTGCAGACCGAGATCGGGCTGGACCGCGACCTCTACGACGTGCTGGTTGCCCTGCCGGCTGCTGGGCTCGACGAGGACGCCCGCCGGGTCCTCGACCTGACCCTGCGCGACTTCCACCGCGCCGGCGTGGACCGCGACGAGCTGCTGCGCGCCCGGCTGCGCGAGCTCGCCGAGCAGGAGACCGTCGTGGAGCAGATGTTCTCCAAGAACATCCGCGACGGTGTCCGCTCCATCCAGGTCGACCCGGGCGCCCTGGACGGGTTGCCCGCCGACTTCGTGGAGGCTCACCAGCCGGGCGACGACGGGCTCGTCGAGATCACCACCGACTACCCCGACTACGTCCCGTTCATGACCTTCTGCCGCGACCGGACCGCCCGCGCCGCACTGGTCGGGGAGTTCCTCAACCGGGCCTACCCCGAGAACGAGCCGCTCCTCCGGCAGCTCCTGGTGCTGCGTCGCGAGCACGCGCAGGTGCTCGGCTACGACGGCTGGCCGGCCTACGACGCCGAGGTGAAGATGATCGGCACCGGCGCCGCGATCGCCGCGTTCATCGACAGGATCGCCGAGGCGTCGCGGGGTGCTGCCGCCCGCGACGTCGCGGTGCTGCTCAGCAGGCTGCAGCAGGACCACCCCGGGCTCGAGACGGTCGACGCCGTCGACAAGACGTTCTACTCCGAGGTGCTGCGCCGCGAGAACTTCGAGGTCGACGCCCAGCACGTGCGCGGCTTCTTCGACTTCGCCAAGGTGCGCGGCGGGCTGCGCGAGGTGACCGGACGGCTCTTCGACGTGTCCTATGTCGAGGTGCCCGATGCCGCGACCTGGCACGAGGACGTCACGACGTACGACGTGGTGCGTGGGGGTGAGCGGCTCGGCCGGATCCACCTCGACCTGCACCCGCGGACCGGGAAGTACGGTCACGCAGCCCAGTTCGAGCTCGCGGCAGGAATCGCCGGGCGCCGGCTCGCCGAGGGGGTGCTGGTCTGCAACTTCTCCACGAGCCTGATGGAGCACAGTCATGTGGTGACGCTGTTCCATGAGTTCGGGCACCTCGTGCACCACGTGCTCGCCGGGGACACCGCCTGGACCCGGTTCTCGGGGGTGGCCACCGAGTGGGACTTCGTGGAGGCGCCGTCCCAGATGCTCGAGGAGTGGGCCTGGGACGCAGACGTCCTGCAGTCCTTCGCGACCGATGCCTCCGGCGCGCCGATCCCGCGCGACCTGGTGGCCAGGATGCGCGCCGCCGACGAGTTCGGCACCGGCACCTACCTCAGCACCCAGATGTTCTACGCGGCGCTGTCCTACACCCTGCACCAGGACGTCCCGGACGACATCACGGCCAGCTTGCGCGAGCTGCAGGCGGCCTACGACGTGTTCGGCTACGTTCCGGACACGCACTTCTTCGCGTCCTTCGGGCATCTGCAGGGCTACGGCTCGGGCTACTACACCTACATGTGGAGCCTGGTGATCGCCAAGGACCTCTTCTCCGCGTTCGACCCTCACGACATGTTCGCGACCGAGGTGGCACACCGCTACCGCGACCGGGTGCTCGCCCCCGGGGGGAGCAAGGACGCCGCGGAGCTGGTTGCGGACTTCCTGGGCCGGCCCTACGACTTCGGGTCCTTCGAGCGCTGGCTCGATGGCGTCGACAACCCCTCCTGACGTGGACGGACCGGGGAACCTGCCCTCGGGGTGCCTGTCGCGGCGGGTGCACGGGCAGGTAGGTTGCCCGACAAGGGGACGGGGTTGATCGTGATGGTTCGAGCGCGACGTGGCGTGCGCAGGATGGCAGTGGTCGCTGCGGTGGTCCTGGCGGCCGCACCGCTGGGAACAGGAGGGCCGGCTGCTGCGACGCCCGCGCCGGGCACCCCCTGGACGTGGGGCTCGAACAGCTTCGGACAGCTCGGCAACGGGACGACGTCGACCTCGCCCGCGGCCCCGGCCGCGGTAGCCGGGCTCAGCGACGTCGTCGACGTACACGGGGGCCGCGAGCACATCGCCGCGCTGACGGTGGCAGGCACGGTCCTGACCTGGGGCAGCAACCAGGAAGGGCAGCTCGGGCTGGGGGATGCCGTGAACCGGTCCCGGCCCACCCAGGTGGCGGTTCCGTGCCAGGCGAGCCGGGTGACGGCGGTCGCGACGGGACACAACAGCACCCTTGCGCTCTGCGGCAACGGAACGGTGTGGTCCTGGGGCCTGAACTCCGACGGCCAGCTCGGTGACGGCACCCGGACCATGCGGCGCTCGCCGGTGCGGGTCACGACGGTCACCGATGCGGTCGCCATCGCCGCAGGACGGGACATGAGCTATGCCATCCGGGCGAACGGCACGGTGCTCGCCTGGGGCGACAACGCCTACGGAGAGCTCGGCGACGGCACCCGCACGGACCGTCTCTCGCCGGTGCCGGTCAGCGGGCTGGCCGGTGTCACCGGCATCGCCGGTGGACGCGACCACGGCCTCGCCCTGCGCTCGGACGGATCGGTGTGGGCGTTCGGCTGGAACGCCTACGGTCAGCTCGGGGACGGCACCACTGCCGATCGGCTCACCCCGGTCCAGGTCAGCACCGGCGTGCAGCAGGTGGTCGCCGGCGCCCACCACTCCTACGCCCTGCGCACCGATGGACAGGTGCTGTCCTGGGGCCGCAACTACCGCGACGAGCTCGGGGACGGCACCACGACCTCCCGGACCCGTCCCGTCCAGGTGCTCGGGGTCTCGACCGCGGTCTCGATCGGGTCCGGTCGCGACCACGGGGTCGCGGTGATGGCGGACGGGACCGTGATGACCTGGGGCCACAACGCCTACGGACAGCTCGGGGACGGCACCACCACCAGCCGGACACGCGCGGTCACCGTGCCCGGCGTCACCGGTGCGACCGCCGTCGGTGGGGGCGGGAGCGAGTACTCCGTGGTGCTCGTCGGCTCCGGCCCGGCGCCGAACCAGCCGCCGACCGCGCGGTTCACCGTGACCTGCCAGCAGCTCGCCTGCACCTTCGACGCGACGGGCTCGACGGACCCCGACGGGACGGTCGCGACGTACGCCTGGGACTTCGGCGACCAGTCGGCCGACGTCGGTGCGGTCCTCACGCACGCGTTCGCCTCGTCCGGAAGCTTCCCGGTCAGGCTCACGGTCACCGACGACACAGGCGCTTCCGGCTCCACGACCAGCCAGGTGCCGGTCTCGGACGCGCCACCGCCGGCGCTGAGCTTCCGAGCCGCGCGCACCTACGACGGCAACGCCGTGAAGCCGACGGTGACGGTGCCGGGTGAGGTGGCCGCCGGCGACCAGCTGCTGTTGTTCGTGACCGCCAACCGCAACGCCACCGCCACCACCCCGGCCGGCTGGACACTGCGCGGCACCGTGGCCGACGGGACCGAGCTGCGTTCGTGGGCCTTCTCGCGCACCGCTGTCGCAGGCACAGCCGGGTCCTCGGTGCCGGTGACCCTGGACGCCTACTCCAAGACGAACGCGACCCTGGTGGCCTATGCCGGCGCCGGACAGCCGTCGGCCGTGGTGGGCGGGAACGAGACGGGGACCAGCGCGGTGCACCGCGCCCCGGCGGCTGGTGTCACGACGTCCGGCTCGACCGTCGTCGGCTACTGGGCCGACAAGGTGTCGGTGGCCCACGGCTGGACCCTGCCGGCCGGCGTCACCTCACGCTCCGCGACGGCCGGGTCCGGCTCGGGAATGGTCACCTCGACCACCGGCGACGCGTCCGCGGTGGCCGCCGGGACCTGGCCGGGGTCGACCGCGGACGCCGGCATCTCGTCCGCCAAGGCGGTCGCCTGGACGGTCGTCCTGCCGCCCTCCTGACCCTCCGCCTTCACTCCCACTCCCCACCCCCACCCGGCGAGCGGTCAGGAGGGGGGCGGTGGCGCAACGTCTGCGTCGACGCTCAGCTCGGTCGCCTCGCTGGGGACGAAGGTCAGCGCGCCGACGACCTTGCCGGCCGAGCGCAGGTCGTCGGCGGCCCTCTCGGCGAGGCCGACCGCCTCGGCGGGACCGGACACGGTGGCCCGGGACAGCTCGGTGCGCATCGAGACCTTGGCAGTGGACTTGGCTCCCCGGATGCCGCGCAGGGTCGCTGCGACGGCAGCCAGCATCGCCGGGTCGTCCACGCCAGGTCCGTGCTGGGGCAGTGCCAGCTCGTCCGTGGTGGGCCAGGAGGACCGGTGGATCGAGCCCTCCTGCCACCAGGACCAGACCTCCTCGGTGACGTAGGGCAGGAACGGCGCGAGCAGCCGCAGCTGCACGTGCAGCGCGATCGCCAGGGCCGCCTTGGCCGAGGCAGCGCCGTCGTCGCCCCGGGCGCCGTACGCCCGTTCCTTGACGAGCTCGAGGTAGTCGTCGCAGAACTCCCAGAAGAACCTCTCGCTGACCTCGAGCGCGGTCGTGTAGTCATAGGAGACGAAGGACTCGGTGGCGCGGGCCACGCTCACCGCGAGGCCGGCCAGCATCGCCCGGTCGACCGGCTCGACCACCGCGGAGGAGTCGAGGTCGGTGGCGCCGACGCTGGACAGGGCGAACTTGGAGGCGTTGAGGACCTTCATCGCCAGCCGCCGGCCGACCTTCATCTGGGTCTCGTCGAACGGGGAGTCCAGGCCAGGACGCGCCATCGCCGCCCGCCAGCGGACGGCGTCAGCACCGAACCTGTCCAGGATCTCGGTCGGCACCACCGCGTTGCCCTTGGACTTGGACATCTTCTTGCGGTCTGGGTCCAGGATGAAGCCCGAGATCAGCGCATGCGTCCACGGGACCGCGTGGTTCTCATAGTGCGCGCGGACCACCCGGGAGAACAGCCAGGTCCGGATGATGTCGTGCGCCTGCGTGCACAGGTCCATCGGGAAGACCCGGGCGAACAGGTCGTCGTCGTGCTCCCAGCCACCGGCGATCTGCGGGGTGAGCGAGGAGGTCGCCCAGGTGTCCATCACGTCAGGGTCACCGACGAACCCACCGGGCTTGCCGCGTTGGTCCTCGTCGTAGCCGCTCGGGGCGGCGGTGGAAGGGTCGACGGGCAGCTCGGTCTCGCGCGGCACGAGCGGGTGCGCGTGGTCGGGCTCGCCTTCGTCGGAGAGCGGGTACCAGACCGGGAACGGGATGCCGAAGAACCGCTGCCGGGAGATCAGCCAGTCGCCGTTGAGCCCACCGACCCAGTTGTCATAGCGGTGCTTCATGTGCGGCGGGATCCACGAGATCTCCGCACCTCGCGCCAGCATCTCCTCGCGCAGCTCGGTGTCCCGGCCACCGTTCTTGAGGTACCACTGCCGAGTGGAGACGATCTCGAGCGGCTTGTCGCCCTTCTCGTAGAAGTTCGTCATGCGCTGGGTCGGCTTCGGCTCACCCTCGAGGTCACCGGACTCCCGAAGGGCGGTCACCATCGCCTCGCGAGCGCTGAAGGTCGTCTTGCCCGCCATCGACGCGTACGACGACGCAGCGGGCTCGTGCGCCAGCCAGGCCGGGGTCTCGCGGTGCAGCCGGCCGTCGCGGCCGATGACGGTGCGCACCGGCAGCTGCAGCTCGCGCCACC
>JBDTXF010000202.1:0-6134 GCA_040006355.1 Nocardioidaceae bacterium
GGGACGCCGGGGTTCCATCTGACGGGACGCTGCGCGACGCAAGCCCGGTCGCGGGACCATGGAGGCGGGTCCATGGAGGCGGGTCCATGGATGCGGGGGAACACGACCGCGGGCCGGTGTGTTCCATCCCTACGCGTCGTGGGTCCCGCGCCACGACATCGCCCCATAGTCCTTCCGGAGGAATGAACGTGTCACTGCCAGCACTGGTGGAGCCCGCTGAGGAGCTCACCATCGACGAGGTGCGCCGCTACAGCCGGCACCTGATCATCCCCGACGTCGGCATGACGGGCCAGAAGCGCCTGAAGAACGCCAGGGTCCTGGTCATCGGCGCCGGCGGCCTGGGGAGCCCCGCCCTGCTCTACCTCGCGGCGGCGGGTGTCGGCACGCTCGGGATCGCGGAGTTCGACGAGGTCGACGAGTCGAACCTGCAGCGCCAGATCATCCACGGCCAGAGCGACGTCGGGAAGTCCAAGGCGGTCTCCGCCAAGGAGTCCATCGCCGAGACGAACCCGCTGGTGAACGTCGTCGTGCACGACGTGCGTCTCGACAACGACAACGTCCTGGAGATCTTCGCCGACTACGACCTGATCGTGGACGGCACCGACAACTTCGCGACGCGCTACCTGGTCAACGACGCGGCGTACTTCTTGAAGAAGCCCTACGTCTGGGGCTCGATCTACCGCTTCGACGGTCAGGCCTCGGTGTTCTGGCCGACTCTCGAGATCGACGGGAAGCAGGAGGCGCCGTGCTACCGCTGCCTCTACCCCGAGCCGCCGCCGCCGGGGATGGTGCCCTCGTGCGCCGAGGGCGGCGTGCTCGGCGTGCTGTGCGCCGCGATCGGCTCGATCCAGGTCAACGAGGCGATCAAGCTGCTGACCGGCATCGGTGAGCCGCTGGTCGGCCGGCTGATGATCTACGACGCCTTGGAGATGGAGTACCGCAAGCTCAAGGTGCGCAAGGACCCCAACTGCGCGCTCTGTGGCGAGAATCCCACCGTCACCGGGCTGATCGACTACGACGCGTTCTGCGGGGCGATCTCGGACGAGGCCGCCGACGCCGCCGCCGGGTCGACGATCTCGGTGACCCAGCTCGAGCACATGCTCAAGGAGCGCGACAACGGTGAGCGCGACTTCGTGCTCGTCGACGTGCGCGAGCCCAACGAGTTCGAGATCAACAAGATCCCCGGGTCGGTGCTGATCCCCAAGGGCGAGTTCCTCAACGGCCACGCGTTCGCCGAGCTGTCCGAGCTCACCGAGGGCAGCAAGCCGCTGGTGCTGCACTGCAAGTCCGGGGTGCGCTCCGCCGAGGCGCTCGCGGTGGCCAAGGGCGCCGGCTACGCGGACGCCGTGCACGTCGGTGGCGGCGTGGTGGCCTGGGTCAACCAGATCGACCCGTCGCAGCCGTCCTACTGACACACTGGGACCGCCCCGCACCGGCGTACGTGTCGGCGCGTAGATGAGCAGCGCGATCGCTCACCGAGGAGCCCCGCAGGCGATGCCTGCGGGGCTTCTCGCTTTCCGGAGGCCTTCGCACCCATCCGGTGACCACTGCGGTCCGAACACCATGAGTGGGGCCCAGACTCCCTGGGGGAGACTGGGCCCTGCACCGCGTCCGGGCGCGTGAGCCTGGCTAGGCTGGCTAGGGTGCCTGCGTGGACCCGGAGGAGTACGTCGAGGCGGTGCTGTCGCTCGTCGAGACCGTCCCACCCGGACGGGTCACCACCTACGGCGCGCTGGCCGATGCCGTGGGGTGCCGCGGGCCGCGCAGCGTCGGTCGGGTGATGTCCGCCCACGGCGGCTCGGTGCCCTGGTGGCGGGTGGTGCGGGCCGACGGGTCGCTGCCGCCCAGCCACGACGACGAGGCCCGGGCGCACTACCTCGAGGAGGGCACGCCCTTCCGTCGGTCGGGGCGGGTGGACCTGGTCCTTGCGGCGTGGTGGCCCTCACCATCCGAGGCAGCGGAGACCTCGTCGCAACGCGACCTCCCTACGCTGGAGGGGTGAGTGCCGGTCGCGGCCGGTGACGAGCTCTGTCGGCCCTCGGTGATCTGATGGAGGCGTGACGACCTACCGGCTCTCCCGCGCCGCGGCCACGTCGGCTGCACTGCCGGTGCTGGATGAGTTCCAGCGGTCCGTCGTGGACCATCCGGGCGGTCCGCTGCTGGTGCTCGCGGGGCCGGGGACCGGCAAGACGACCACCCTGGTCGAGGCCATCGTCGACCGCGTCGAGCACCGCGGGGCGAGCCCCGAGTCGGTGCTGGCGCTGACCTTCAGCCGCAAGGCCGCCGAGCAGCTGCGGGACCGGGTGACCGCCCGGCTGGGCCGCACGATGGCCACCACGCTGAGCTCCACGTTCCACTCCTTCGCCTACGGCCTGGTCCGGCGCTACTCCTCGGCCGACCTCTACGCCGCACCGCTGCGGCTGCTGTCGGCGCCGGAGCAGGACGTCATCCTCCAGGAGCTCCTCGAGGGCAACCGGGACGCCGCGCTCTGGCCCCGGTCGCTCGACCAGGCGCTCGCGACGCGAGGCTTCGCGCGTGAGGTGCAGGAGGTGCTGGCCCGGGCCCGTGAGAAGGGCCTCGACCCGCTGGACCTCAAGGAGCTCGGGGTCGAGGCGGGAGCCCCCGAGCTGGTGGCCGCCGCGAGGTTCATGCAGCAATACCAGGTGATCCTCGACGACCAGAGCTCGATCGACTACCCCGAGCTGATCTACCGCGCAGTGCTGCTCGCCGAGCAGCCGGACGTGCGTGCAGACCTGCGTGCGCGCTTCTCCCACGTGTTCGTCGACGAATACCAGGACACCGACCCCAGCCAGGTGCGGCTGCTGCAGGCCCTCGCCGGTGACGGCCGGGACCTCACCGTGGTCGGCGACCCGGACCAGTCGATCTACGCCTTCCGAGGCGCCGAGGTCCGCGGGATCCTGGACTTCCCACGCGCGTTCCCGGGGCCCGACGGCCGACCCGCCGAGACGGTCGCGCTGCGGGTCACCCGGCGGTTCGGGCCACGGCTGCTGCGGTTGTCCCGGGCGGTGGTCTCGGGGCTGGCGACGACGGGCTCGATCGACGCCGCCACCTTCGCGGCGTTCCGGCACCCGGTGGCCGAGCCCGGGCCGCACGGGTCCGGCCGGGCCGAGGTGCTCACCTTCGACACCGGGCGCGCCGAGACCGAGCACACCGCCGACCTGCTGCGCCGGGCGCATCTCGAGGACGGCGTGCCGTGGTCGGAGATGGCGGTCCTCGTCCGGTCCGGGCGGAGCACGATCCCGCGGCTGCGTCGGTCCCTGGGCGCAGCCGGGGTGCCGGTCGAGGTGGCCAGCGACGACACCCCGCTGGTCCGGGAGCCGGCAGTCCTCCCGCTGCTCGACGCACTGCGCGCGGTCGTCGACCTCACCAACGACGACCCCACCGACCTCGACCACCTCGGTGCCGACCGCGTCGAGTCGCTGCTGGCTTCCCCGGTGGCCGGTCTGGACGCCACCGAGGTGCGCGCTCTCGCACGAGCGCTGCGGACGCGGGAGAAGCGGTTCGTCCTGGAGGGCGGGGACGGTTTCTCCGGCCGGTCCGCCGGACCGCGCGCCTCCCCGGAGCTGCTGCGGGAGGCGCTGCTGCACCCCGACACCCTCGTGGGCGTGCGTGAGCGCGGCGCTGCCAAGACCCTCGCGCTGGGGCGGCTCCTCGAGCGCGGCCGGGCCCTGCTCGATGGCGGGGCGACGGCCGAGGAGGTGCTCTGGCTGCTGTGGTCGGGCACCGACTGGCCGCGGCGGCTGCGGCGCGGCGACGACCTCGGCGGGCCGGCGGCGCGGCTCGCGCACGGCGACCTCGACGCCGTCTGCGCGCTGTTCGAGGTGGCCGCTCGGGCCGAGGAGCAGCGAGGCCACACCAGCGTGGTCAGCTTCTTGGAGTCCCTTCGCGCCCAGCAGATCCCCGCCGACACCCTCGCCGAGCGCGGGGTGCGAGGTGAGGCGGTCCGGCTGCTCACCGCCCACCGTGCCAAGGGCCTCGAGTGGCGGTTCGTCGTCGTCGCCCATGTGCAGGACGAGGGCTGGCCCGACGTACGCCGCCGCTCGACGCTGCTGCACGCCGACCGGATCGGCGCCGACGGGATCCTCCCTCCAGTGGGCGTGCCGGCTCTGCTCGCCGAGGAGCGCCGGTTGTTCTACGTCGCGTGCACGCGGGCCCGGGAGCGGCTGCTCGTCACCGCGGTCGCCTCGCCGGAGGACGACGGCGAGCAGCCCTCGCGGTTCGTCGACGAGCTCACCCGGGCCGCGCAGGACGACGGAGCCGGCGGGTTCGTCCGGCACAGCCACCTCCAGGGGCGGCCCTCGCGCCCGCTGTCGCTGGCCGGTCTGGTGGCCGACCTGCGCCGCACGCTCTCGGAGCCGGGCACCTCGGCGGCGCTGCGCCAGGCTGCCGCGGAGCGGCTCGCGGTGCTCGCCCGGGCCTCGCACCACGGCGTCCCGTTGGCGGCCTCGGCCGATCCCGGTCAGTGGTGGGGCACCCGGGCCCGCAGCGTGTGCGCGACCCCGGTGGAGCGCACCGACGAGCCGCTCACCCTCTCGGCGAGCTCGCTGGCGGCGATCCTGACCTGCCCGGCCCAGTGGTTCCTCGAGCGCAAGGCCGGTGGTGAGACGCCCTCGAGCCAGTCGCAGGGCTTCGGGCTCGTGGTGCACACGCTGGCGGACCGGATCGCCAAGGGCGAGGTGGCTGCTGGCCACGGTGACCGGGCCGACCTGCTGAGCGAGCTGATGGGGCACGTCGACACCGTCTGGGGGCAGATCGCCTTCCGCACGCCCTGGTCGCGCTCACGCGAGCGGCAGGAGGTCCAGGACGCCCTGGGCAGGTTCCTCGACTGGCACACCGCACCCGGGGCGCGCACGGTCGTCGCCACCGAGCAGCGCCTCACCGCCGAGGTGACGCTGCCCGACGGGCAGCGGGTGCGCCTCCACGGCTACGCCGACCGCCTCGAGCTCGACGAGGACGGCCGGGTGGTGGTCGTGGACCTGAAGACCTCGAAGTACCCCCCGACCGACAAGGACCTCCCGACCAACCCTCAGCTCGGCATCTACCAGCACGCCGTCGCGCACGGCGCGGTCGACGATCTCGTCGCCGGCCTCCCGCAGCGACCCGGGGGGCCCGGGGCACCCGGTGGGGCGGAGCTGGTCCAGCTGCGCAGGGGCCTCGCCACGGGGGCCAAGATCCAGAAGCAGCCCCCGCAGCAGCCCGACGCCGACGGCCGCCTGCCGGTCGAGGTGCAGCTGATGCGCGCCGCCGACGTGGTCCGCAGCGAGGTCTTCGAGGCGACCCCCGGCAAGCACTGCGACCACTGCCAGTTCCATGCGATCTGTCCCACCCAGGCGGCCGGGACGGTGCTGTCGTGACCGGCGCCGCGCTGCGCCTCGACACCCCGGTGGGACTGCAGCGGCTGATGGGTGCGGCCTACCCGCTGAGCGACCAGCAGTTCGCGGCCGTCACCGCGCCGCTCGCGCCGCAGGTGGTGATCGCGGGCGCCGGATCGGGGAAGACCACCGTGATGGCCGCCCGCGTGGTGTGGCTGGTCGCGACCGGGCTGGTCGCCGCGCACGAGGTCCTCGGTCTGACGTTCACCACCAAGGCCACCCATGAGCTCGGCACCCGCATCCGCGACTCGCTGCAGGCGGCGGCGATCCTGCGACCGCCCGGCGAGCGGCCGGCGCCGCCTCCGGGGACGGCGGGCGAGGCGGCCGCCGAGGAGCCGGAGGAGCCGACCGTCGCGACCTACAACGCCTACGCCGCGGGTCTGCTCACCGACCACGGCCTGCGGATCGGCCACGAGCCCGACACTCGTGTGCTGTCCGATGCCTCGCGCTACCAGCTCGGAGCCCGGGTGGTCGAACGCCATACCGCCGAGGTCCGCTTCCTGACCGACCACCCGCCCACCGCGATCCAGAACCTCCTCGCCCTCGACGGCGCGATGAGCGAGCACCTGGTCACTCCCGACGACGTGCTGAGCCTCGACGGTGAGGCCGAGCGAGGGTTCCTCCGTGCGATCGAGGAGGAGCAGGCGGGCAAGGGGCGCAAGACCTACCTCGAGGCGCCGGCCAAGGCCGTCAACGCGATCGAGCGCCGCCGCGAGCTGCTGGGTCTCGTGCGCAGCTACC
>JBDTXF010000203.1:0-6122 GCA_040006355.1 Nocardioidaceae bacterium
CACCGGTGTCGCGTGGCACCTCCACCGCCATGTCGATGAAGCGGTAGTTGATCGCCGCCTCGCGACCGGTGAGGAACGACCACATCTCGCGGCCGAGGTCCGTCCAGTCGACCACGCTCTCGTTGCTCGTCACGTCCGTCATGCTGACTCCTGAAGTCGTCCTGTAGTTCAACACTTTCCTAAACGATCTGTTTAGGTCTACCCTGCCATGGTGACCCCACGCACCCCGTCCACGCAAGTCCCGTCCAGCCCAGACGTGACATCCGAGCACCCGCCGCCCGGCCTGACGATCGGTGACCTCGCCACGCGCACAGGGCTGGCCCCGGCGACCCTGCGCATGTGGGAGTCCCGGCACGGCTTCCCCGTGCCGCGACGGCTGGAGAGCGGACACCGTCGCTACGACGAGCGGGACGTCGAGCTGGTCCAACAGGTGGTGCGGCGGCGGGACGGCGGGTCCCGGCTCGAGGTCGCGATCGCCGGAGTGGCGCTGGCGCATGCGGCGCTGGGTGACCCCCCCGGCGCGCCGTCGGTCTATGCCACGATGCGCAAGCTGCACCCGGGGCTGCACCCGCAGCGGCTCAAGAAGTCCACCCTGCTCGCGATCTCCTGGGCGATCGAGGACGAGTGCTGCTCTCGGTCCGAGAAGCCGATGATCTTCGGCTCCTTCCAGAAGGAGCGCTACTACCGCGCCGCCGAGGAGCGCTGGGCCGAGCTGGCCCGGGTCGCACGGTCCACGTTCGTGTTCGCCGGCTTCCCCGGCGAGCCGTCCGAGGTCGAGCGCACCACGTTCATCGAGCTGCCGAAGGACGCTCCGATGCTCCGCGAGTGGGCCGTGGTGTGCGACGCCCACGACTACCCGGCACTGCTCACCGCGTGGGAGCTCCCGGGCCAGTCGACCGTGCCGGACAAGCAGCGGCTCTTCGAGTCGATCTGGACCGTCGAGCCGTCCGCGGTGCGCGACGCGGCACGGGCCTGCGCACAGGTGGCCCAGCAGCTCGGCCACGTGGAGGCGACTCCGCTGCTCTACGAGCTCGCGGACAACCCGCCGCCCCCGCCGGTGGAGCTGCTGCAGGCCACCTCGCTGCTGAACCGCGTGGTGGCCTACGTCGACAGCGGCGCCTGACCAACCCCCGCCGACCCGGCGCATCTGCACCTCTCAACCCCGCCGACCCGGCGCGTCTGCACGTCACAGCAGGCGGAGCAGCGCCAGCACCGTTTCGCCGAACCGAACCGAACCGGACGGTGACCGTGACCCGGGGACCACCCCCGGCCCCCAGGAGCAGTCCGGGCTCGGCCTTGACGACCTCCACCGACCCGTCGCGACGTCGTACGACGGGGATCCGCCTCGGCGACCCGCTCCACGTGCGCAAGGGCGATCTCCACCGCGGACAGCTCGTCGCGGCGTACGAGCGCCGCCAGCTCGTCTTGCGCGCATCCCGGGGACGACATGCGGACCGTCCGGCGCGGTGGGGACGGGCGTCGTCATGCGCGGACAGTGGGCGGCTCGTGTTGCGAAGACGTGAAACCTCAGGCGGTGGCGAACCGGCCCAGCACCTGCTCGGCCCGGATGCCGCCGAGGTGCTCGGTGAAGATCCGCTGGTAGGCGAGCTCCTCGCGGGTCCTGGCCGGCGGCAGCCCCTCGAACCGTACGACGGACCAGTCGGCGTCCGGCACCAGCGAATCGACCACCCGGTCCATCGCATCGGCCGTCCCGGAGCCGTCGCCGAACTGCTCCTTGCGGCGCCAGAGGATCTCCTCGGGGATCCACCCACGGAACGCCTCCCGCAGCAGGCGCTTCTCCTGGCCGTCCTCGCCGAGCAGCTTCCAGGCGATCGGGATGCGCTGGGCGACGCCGAGCATCTCGCGGGCCAGGAAAGGCACCCGCGCCTCCAGCCCGAAGGCCATCGTCACCCGGTCGCAGCGCTGCAGGTTGAGGTGGTGCAGGGCCGCGACCCCGTCGACGAGCGCGTCCCGCAGCTCGTCCTCGTCGAGCTCGCGGAGGTGGTGGTAGCCCGCGAACAGCTCGTCGGCGCCCTCTCCCGTCAGCACCACCTTGACGTGCCGGGCGGCCAGCTCCGAGAGCAGGTAGTTGGGCACGGCGCTGCGGATCAGCGACGGCTCGTAGGACTCCGTGGACCGGACCACGTCCGGCAGCACCGCGACCACGTCGTCGTCGGAGTAGACCCGCTCGTGGTGCTCGAGTCCGAGCGCGTCGGCGACCACGCGTGCGGCAGCGAGGTCCGAGCTCCCCGGCGTGCCGGCTGCGAACGAGTGGACGACCGCGCCTCGAGCGGCGTCCCGGGCCAGGATCGCTGCGACCACGCTGGAGTCCAGGCCGCCGGAGAGGAACACCCCGACCGGGACGTCCGCCATCGTGCGCTCCCGCACCGCGGTCACCAGTGCGTCACGGACCGCGTCCTGGGCCAGCTCGCGGGTCGGGAATTCCGCGCCGACCGGCTGGGAGCCGCCCAGCGGGTCCTGGTGCAGGTCGACGTAGGCCCTCAGGCCCGTCCCGGACGTCCACAGGTGACCGGGCGGGAACTCCTCGACGTCCCCGCGCACGTCCGCGGGGAAGGCATGCAGCTCCGAGGCGACGAGCAGCCGGTCGTCGTGGCGCGCCCAGTAGAGCGGCTTGACGCCGAGCGGGTCGCGGCCCAGCCACACCCGCCCGTCCTCGTCGGCGACGCAGAAGGCCCACATCCCGCGCATCTCGTGGATGCCGGCCTCTGCGAGGTCGTGGAGGACGTGCAGCACGATCTCGGAGTCGGAGTGTGTCGTGAACGGGCCGGGAAGCCGGTCGCGGAGCTCCAGGTGGTTGTAGATCTCCCCGTTCGCGACCACCCAGCGGCGACCACTCCCGTCGGCGAGCGGCTGCTTCCCGCCGTCGAGGTCGACGATGGACAGCCGGGTGTGCCCGAGCCAGGTGGACGCGACCCACCTGGCGCCGTGGCCGTCGGGGCCGCGGTGGTGCAGCCGGGACAGCATGTCCTCGCCGAGGGCCGCGCCGGCGTCGAGGCGCTCGGGCGATGGTGAGTGGGAGAGGTCGTGGACGGCTGCGATGCCACACATGACGTCCAGTGTCCCCTGTCGGCGGCGGCGCCGTCCCGGGTGTCCGCCGACCGTCATAGGCTGTCGTCGATGTCACCTCGCACCCTGCTCGCCGTCGACGGGAACTCGCTGCTGCACCGAAGCTTCCACGCCTCGGCGCGCACCGGCTTCCGGACCGCCGACGGCCGGCCGATGTGGGCGGTGCGGGGTCTGCTCTCCCAGCTCAGCGCGGCGGTCGACCGGGCCTGCGCCGACGCCGTGGTCGTGGGCTTCGACGACCGGGCCGCCAGCGTGCGACGCGAGCGGTGGCCGTCCTACAAGGCGCACCGCGACGCCAAGCCGGCCTCCCTCGAGCAGCAGCTCGACGCTGCGGTGGAGGTGCTCCGCGACCTCGGCGTCGTGGTGGCGGTGCCCGACGGCCTGGAGGCCGACGACGTCCTGGCGTCCGCTGCCGCCTATGCCCGCAGCGTCGGCGCCCGGACCGTGGTGGCCACCTCCGACCGCGACTCGTTCGCGTTGATCGACGACAACACCAAGATGCTGCGCATCCTCAACGGCGGTGTCGACGCCTCCCCGATGCTGGACCCGGAGCGGCTGTTCCTGGTCACCGGCGTGCGCCCGGACCAGTACCTCGACTTCGCCGCCCTGCGGGGCGACGCCTCCGACAACCTGCCCGGAGTGCACGGCATCGGCCCCAAGACCGCGGCCCGGCTGCTCGCGGAGTTCGGCTCGGCACTCGCCGCGTTCGAGGACCTGGCCGCCGGAGGCACCCGGACCCGTGACGTGCTCGGCCGGGCCTGTGCCGAGAGGCTCGCGCTGCCCGCCGCCCGGGAGACCTGGGAGCTCAACTGCCGGGTGATGACGATGGTCCCCGACGCCCCCCTCGGCCTCGACCTCGACCGGGGGGTGGGCTGTCTGCCGCTGGAGGAGGACGCCGTCCGGGCGACCTTCACGCTGCTCGACCTGCACGTGCCGACCGCGGTGCGGGCGCTCACCGGCAAGGAGCCCTCACCCACGCGGTCGGTGGACGTGGACGCCGGGTGGCGACCCCCGGACCGTCGTACGACGATGCGGCACCCGCCCCTGCCACGGCACAAGGAGCCGGAGCCCGCATCGGTCCAGGGCACCCTGTTCTGACCGCCGAGGGGTCACTGCCTCACCCTGATCTGCGCGTGTCGCGGGAGTCAGTGACCCCTCGGCGGAGGAGCTAGCCGACCGCGAAGGCCGCGCTGACCCGGCGCATCTCCGCGACCAGGTCCGGGTCCCGTCCTCCGCCGAAGCGCTCGGCCGGTCCGGACAGGGACATCGCGGCGAGCACCTGGTCGCCGGTGCGGACCGGGACGGCGACGCAGCGCACGCCGATCTCCTGCTCCTCCTCGTCGGCCGCCCAGCCGTCCTCCCGCACCAGGTCCAGCTCGGCGATGAAGGCGTCCAGGTCGGTGATCGTGGACGGTGTACGACGCGGCAGGCCGGTGCGACGCAGCACGGCGAGGGCCCGGGCCCGTGGCATCCCGGCCAGCAGGACCTTGCCGACGGCAGTGGAGTGCGGCGGGACGTGCCGACCGACCTCGGCGAACATCCGCAGCGTGTGCGGTGAGGGGACCTGCGCGACGTAGACCACGTCGTCGCCCTCCAGCACGGCGAGGTTGGCGGTCTCGCCCGAGACCTGCACGAGCTGGGCGAGGAAGGGGCGGGCGCTGCTCGAGAGCGAGCGCTGGGCGGCGTCGCTGAGCCTCAGCGCGGCCGTGCCCAGGGAGTACTTCCGCGAGTCGTCGTGCCGGACGTAGCCGCGCTGCTGCAGCCCGCGCAGCAGCCGGTGGGCGGTCCCCTGGGCCAGCCCCGTCTGCAGGGCCAGCTCCCCCACCCCCATCGGCCGGCCCGCCAGTGCCAGCGCCTCGAGCAGCGCCAGGGCACGGTCGACCGACTGCACCGACCCCGCAGCGCGCGCCTCGGTCATCGCGGCTAGGGCACCATCCAGCTCAGCACCGGGGTGGCCTGCAGGCCGACGATGATGCACATCAGCAACAGCATCAGCAGGCTCCAGCCGATCACCTTGCGGAAGATCTCGCCCTCGCGACCGGACATGCCCACCGCCGCCGCGGCGATCGCCAGGTTCTGCGGGCTGACCATCTTGCCGAGCACGCCGCCGGACGAGTTCGCCGCCGCCATCAGCACCGGGTCGAGGTTCGCCTTCGCGGCCGCCTGCACCTGGAGGGCGCCGAACAGCGAGTTCGAGGAGGTGTCCGAGCCGGTGACCGCCGTGCCGATCCACCCCAGGATCGGGGAGAGGATCGCGAACCCGGCGCCGGTGCCGGCCAGCCACACGCCCAGCGAGGCGGTCTGGCCCGACAGGTTCATCACGTAGGCGAGCCCCAGCACCGCCATCACCGTGATGATCGCGGAGCGCAGCTCCACGTAGGTGGACAGATAGGTCCGCAGGGCTCGGGCGGGAGCGACCTTCAAGATGAGCATGGTGACCAGCCCGGCGATCACCAGCAGGGTCCCTGCGGCGGGCAGCCAGTTGAGCTTGAAAACGGTGGGCACCGCGTCACCCGCGGCGTTGGTGATGTGCAGCCCGGGCCAGTTGAACAGGTAGGTGAACGGCTCCTTGGCCAGGAAGTCCACGACGGCAGGGATGTTGGTGACCGAGAAGATCACGATGATCACGAGGTACGGCGCGTAGGCCCGCAGCACGTTGCCGCGGTCGTCGTTCAACCTCGGGGTGGAGTCGTCGGCGCCGCCCGTCCTGGTGGCAGTGGCCGTCTCGGCGCCACCGGCGGACGCGGCCCCCCTGGTCGATCCCACGCGCGCACGGTCGTCTTCGTCGGCCCGGTCGGCGCTCAGCACCTCGACCGGCTGCCAGACGCGCACCAGCAGGACCAGCGATCCCGCGGAGAGCAGCGACGCGACGATGTCGGTCAGCTGCACGGAGATGTAGTTGGACGTCACGAACTGGGCGACGGCGAAGACCCCACCTGCGAGCAGCGCCGGGAGCCAGGTCTGACGCACGCCGCGTCGGCCGTCGACGATGAAGACGAGGATCAGCGGCACCACGAGCGCCAGGATCGGCGTCT
>JBDTXF010000204.1:0-6117 GCA_040006355.1 Nocardioidaceae bacterium
GTGGGAGACCGATGGTGCGCGAGGCCAGGAACGGGACCACTGCGAGTGACCTGACGAGACCGGTCGCGGCCCACACGGTCGGGGTGTCGCAATGGACCAGAAGGATGGCGACCGCGATGCTGGCGACGGAGCGTGCGATGAACAAGACTCCGACGTAGCGCGCCTCCTCCAAGTGCATGGGGTTGCATGGGGATCAGCGGCGCGTGGGTGCCCGCAGTGACGAGGAGCAGCACCACGCCGAGCCATCTCCGGGGCGTGTTCAACGAACTGTTCATGGCTGCCTTCTGTCGACGGGGTGTGTGGGCTGGAGGTCCAGCTCTCAGTGAGTCGAGCGAGCCCCTTTGTGATGGGTGGCGGTCAGGTGCGCGAAGACCACCTCGTTGCCGGTGTGGGTGCCGATGGAGGCATCGAAGTCGCTGCAGGTGATGAGCCGCAGCAGCGGCTGGACGGGGTCCTCCCCCGCGGCGCCGTAGACCACCTCGGTGGGGAACTCACTCTTCTTGTAGTCGCGCACGGCGTTCACCGTGAAGACGACCTCGATGCCGTCCTTGCGGAAGACGTGGATCGTGTCGCCCGGTCGTAGCTGCCCGAGCTTGAAGAACACCGACGGGCCCTGGTCGCTGTCGACGTGTCCCTCGATGATGGCCGGCCCCGGTTGGCCCGGTGTGGGTGAGTTCTTGAACCACGCGGCACGGTTCAGGTTGGGCCCTGGCTGGGGCACGGCGAGGGTCCTGTCCGGCGCCAGACCTATTGGCAGCACCTTGGAGTCCACACCGATGGCGGGCACGGTGATCCTCGTGGGCAGCGACGCTAGAAGTGGGCGCTTACCGGTGGCGCCGGGTGTACTGGCGACGCTGGGGGGGACTGCCGAAGCGGACGCCGAGCCGGTGTGCTCGGCGTCGATCTGGCCCACCGCCCGCGGTGGCTGCGGGGCACGCACCTGTGCGAGCACCGCGGTCACTATCAGGATCAGGCCAACCGTGGCAGCCACCAGGGCGAGCGCAGTGAGCGCGCCCCGGCGGCTACCAACGGCTGTCAAGCGCACCATCTTTGCTTTCAGGCTCCTGCGGTCGCGCGCCTGCGTGAGACCAGCAGTCCGCCTGCGAGGGCCAGCAGGCCACCGCCGACGGCCAGCATGCCGAGGTCCTCGACGCCTGAGGTCGAGCCGGTGCCGGTGGCCACGCCACCGCTGGGCATCGAGCTGAGGGCGCCACACAGAGCCGGTGAGGTGGCAGCCAGCGGAAGGCTGGGCACCAAGTCACTCTTCTCCTTCTGCGCCTTCTTGCTCAACGTCGCCGGGTCGAGACCGTGCACGACCACCACGCCGGTTCCGTCCTGCAGCGAGCTCAGTGTGTCGCTGCTGAGCTTGATCGTGCGTGAGTAGCTGGTGCTGCCACCGCCGGGCGCGATCTTGATGTTGGTGCCGGCCGCCGGGCTGGTGTCACCCTTCGTCGACAGTGTCGTGCCGATCGCGCCGTACGCCGGGCCGCCCTCGGTGGTGCTGATGACACCGTCATTGTTCTTGTCGTCCGACATCGTCGGGCAAGAGCCCTGGCCGGCGATGTGGATGTGCTGCACGTGCGGGTAGGGACCCCCGCCGAACTTCGCGGGCAAGCCGGTCCAGCTCACCTTGATGTCGGCAGATGTGCCGTGAACGGAGACGGTGGCCATCCCCGACCCGCCTGAGTGGTTCAACGGGTTCAAGGTCGTCTGGTAGGACGAGCCGCCATCGGCGGCGGTCGCAGGCGCTGCCATCACGGCAAACGGCAGTGCCGCGGCGGCAAGCGGAACGAGGACACGCAAGGACGTGCGCATGGAGGTTTCCCTTCGTTGGGTAAGCACTCGCAGAGCACGGTTCGCCCGAAGGCAGGTCGACGCTCTGTTTGCTTTGACACCTGAGATTCGCTGGCAACGACCCCCTGGACCGAGCAGATGAGGTAAATTTTACTTTGCTGTTGCTTCCGAGGTTGACGCCATGATGGCATCCGGCTGCGGCTCAAGCGGATCTGCGCGCACGGCGAAGTCGGCACCGGCCACCCCGTCGTCCGAGCACTCGGACCGTGACGGCATGTCCAGTCGGACATGGACTCTGGTGACGGCCCGTCGCAGCCTGCCCGGATGGTCTGCAGCGACGAGATCCGCGAGGCCGTGCAACGCACCTTCGCGCTCCCGCGCCGACCGTCCCCCTGCCACTCCTGGACCTCCTCGACCCGGGTCTTCACCTCCCCTATCGGCTCTCGGGCCAGCCACTTCGGCTCAGCGTCAACGACGCCTCGGACGACGCGACGGGTCGTGCCTGCTTCCACCGGCTCCACTCCTCGCCGCCGGGGACCACGGCCACCCGTAGAATGGCGAACTTCAGGTTCCCCGCCTTCCAGACCACCGACGGCGATGTCGCAATCATTGAGGACGGCGAGACCCTCAGCGTCGACGCCACCCAGCTCACCCGCAGCACCGTCCCCCCGAGGGGCTCTCCCGCGACGAGGCGGCCTACGGCATCGCCTCAGCCGTCATCGCCTGCGCGACCGAATGAAGACGTGGTGGATTGGCTGCAACAAGGTCGCCAGGACGCTAGAGACCCGTCGTCAGCTGGTCAACGTTGTACTGCCGAAACATGGGGTCGTCGGCACCGCACAAACGGGCTGTACTCGGGGTCCGGAAGTCGTCGTGCTGACGGTCATGTGGCGTGAAGGTCGAGGTGTTCGAGTCGGCGAGGAAGCGTTCGCCAAAGTACAGATGCTTGACGCCCGTCTGGACCCGCTGCTCAACACTTCAGCGCTTGCCGCGGACCCCATTCGAAGACCAGAAGACGGCGGCTCATCAAGCAGCACGTCGGCCGAGAGTCGATGCTGGCGGAGTAGCTGCCTGGCGACATGCGACTTAGCCGACGCAGCCGCCGCAGAGGGGAACGCCTTCGTAACGAGGGGATTGGATTGCGGCCGGTTCAGCCTGCACCGCACGGTAGCGCAGGTGAAATGCCAGACGCGTCTACCCCAATGGTCAGGTCCCTTGGAGAAGCCGGCAGACCTGCGACAGTCCCACGCCCAGAATTGCTAGCACCACCCCAACTGCAGATCCCGGCCCTGAGACCGACCTCACCACGTCAGACGGTTCTGGGCTAAGGGGCCGCTTCGGCGTCCGAAGAGGCGACGCCGTCCGAATCATCTGCCAGGAACACCGCCATCTTGTCGTCGAAGGCTTCCCACCACGGCGTGTGGTGAACGGGCGACGCCACGCCTGTGACCGCAGAGGAGAAGCTCTTGTCCCGGTAGCCCAGGATGTCGTCCGCCTTGTCGTGCTCCCACCGTCGGAACTGCTCACGGGTCAGGTCGAGGTCGAAGACCGGGTAGTCGACGTCCTTGCTCAGCGTCAGCAAGTGGTCGGCCTGGAAGTCGATCTCCTCGAACGCGCCGTTCAGAGTCGCTTGCCGGTCGCGCCACGACTCGATGTCCTCGGCCATCTCCGGCCGCGAGGGAAGTGGCAACCGACCGAGGACGTAGTCGCGGGCGTTGAACGCCTCCACGTCGAACAGCGAGAACGTGTAGTACTGGTCCTGCATGCCGAGGTACATCAGCGACGGGTTGTCCAGCCAGAACACGCCCCGGTAGAGGTTGGGCGGGTAGAGCACGTTCGCCGTCCGCAACCGCAGAGCCTCGTCGATGAACGGGAAGTGGTGTCGATAGCCGGTGCACAGGACGACCGCGTCGACATGGTGGCTGGTGCCGTCCACGAAGTGTGCCGTGTTCCCGTCGACCTTCGTCAGCAGCGGCACCTCCGCGATGCCTTCGGGCCAGTTGAAGCCCATCGGCTCGTTGCGGTGCGTGATGGTGACCGAGCCTGCGCCGTACTTCTTGCACTGCAGCGCGATGTCCTCGGCCGAGTAGCTGCTTCCCATCACCAGCACGTCCCTGCCCGAGAACTCCTTCGCGTCCCGGAAGTCGTGTGAGTGCATGATCCGGCCTGGGAAGGTGGCAAAGCCTTCGTACTCCGGCACGTTGGGCACCGAGTAGTGGCCGGTGGCCACGATCACGTAGTCGAAGTGCTCCACAGCGGTGTGGCCGTTGGGCAGGGTCTCCGTCGTGACCTCGAAGCCGTCCTTCGTGCTGGTCTGTGCGATCCACCGGACGGCGGTGTTGAACTGGATGAAGCGTCGCAGGTCGTCCTTCTCCGCACGTCCGGTGATGTAGTGACGGAGCACCTCCCGCGGCGGGAACGAGGGGATGGGCTCGCCGAAGTGCTCCTCGAAGGTGTAGTCGGCGAACTCCAGCACCTCCTTCGGTCCGTTGGACCACAGGTAGCGGTACATGCTGCCGTGCACCGGTCCCCCGTGCTCGTCGAGCCCGGCGCGCCAGGTGTAGTTCCAGAGGCCGCCCCAGTCACTCTGCTTCTCGAAGCAGACGATCTCGGGAATCTCCACGCCCTGCCTGCTCGCTCGCTCGAAGGCGTGCAGGGCTGCCAGGCCGCTGGGGCCGGCGCCGATCACTGCGACACGTGTCATGTGACTTCTCTCGTGTGTGATGTCGATTCAGAGGGAATAGTGAAGGGACTTGCGGATCAGGCTCGTACGCGGGTCTTCTCAGGGTCATAGAACGGAAGGCCGACGACGTTGGCGGGGATGCGCTTCTGATGCCCGTCGAGCTTCCCGACCTCGACGGCGGTGCCGAGGTCGGCGTACTGCACGGCTAGTCGGCACAACGCGATGTTCTTGACCAGGAGGGGGGACCGGGTCGCACTCGTGACCACCCCGACCTGTGACCGGCCGACATAGACGCCGTCGCCGTGAGCCGCCGGCTCGTTGCCCGCCAGCTCCAGGCCGACGAGGGTCCGCTGCGGGCTTGCCTTCCTGGCCAGCAGCGCCTCGCGCCCCACGAAGTCGGAGTCCTTGGTCTTCAGCGGGACCGTGAACCCGATGCCGGCCTCGAAGGGGTCGGTCTGGTCGGAGAAGTCGTACCCGCCGAACACCAGGCCGGCCTCGATCCGCAACATGTCCAGCGCGTCGAGGCCGAGCGGTCGAAGTCCGAAGGGCTCCCCCGCCTCCCACACGGCGTCCCAGACCTTCAGCGCGTCGTCGGGTGCGCACCACAGCTCGTAGCCGAGCTCGCCGGAATAACCGGTGCGGGACACCACGAGCGGTACGCCGTTCGCGTCGCCGAGACGCCCGATGCAGAAGCGGAACCAGCCGAGGTCAGGGAATGCGGGTTGGGTGGGTGGAGTCCAGATGATCGTGCTCAACAGGTCCCGGCTCGCGGGGCCCTGGACCGCCAGGTTGTGCATGGAGTCCGTCGACGGCTTGATCCAGACGCGGTCCAGGCCGAGCCGTTGCGCCTGCTCGGTCAACCACACACCGTCGTAGTCATCACCACCGACGAAGCGGAAGTTCGCGTCACCGAGACGGAAGACAGTGCAGTCGTCGATCATCCCGCCCGTCTCGTTGCACAGTGCGGAGTAGACCACCTGTCCGTGCGAGAGCTTGCGGATGTTCCGGGTAACCGTTGCCTGCAGCAGCGCCTCGGCGTCCGGTCCCATGATCTCGAACTTGCGCAGCGGTGACAGGTCGATCATCGCCACGCGCTCACGGCACGCCCAGTACTCCTCTACCGTGCCGTAGCGGTCGTAGCTGGTGGGAAGCCAGTACCCGCGATACTCGGTGAACTGCGCTGTCAGCGCTGACGTGCGCGGGTGGAACGCGGTCTCCTTGGTGAGCTGCGCTGGGGACTCGGGGGTCACCCGGCTGGCGACGGCCATGGAGAACCTTCGTTTCGAGTCGTACACACGGACATGGATGTCGGTGGGCACCCATGCATTCGACGGGTCGATGTCGTCAGGGCAGGCGGAGCTCGCACACACCAGGTCCGTCATCGCGCGCATGAGCACGTAGTCGCCGGACCGTGACCACGGCTCGTCGGCGACCAGAAGGTTCTGAGTGTCGAAAGCGGTGTTGTAGAAGAGGTTCAGCGCCGGCCAGCCGCTGCGTGGGGCGATCCCGTAGCGAGATATCGCCCGGTTGAAGTTGTCCGTGCAGTTGACGTGGCCGGGGTAGCCCATGTCCTCGTAGTACTTGGCGTGGCAGGCCAGCGCGAACGTGTCGTGCCGGCCCACGGTGTCACGGACGACCTC
>JBDTXF010000205.1:0-6103 GCA_040006355.1 Nocardioidaceae bacterium
CGGCACAGGGGTTTGCGGCACAGGGTTTCGCGCGAACAGGGTTTGCTGAGTTGGGGGCCAGGACTGTTCGGTCGCCGTGGCCGCGCCACCGACACCACCGACGCCACCGACGCCACCGACCCCACCGAGGAGCAGGCGCACGGGGCCGGTCACGACCAGGCTCACGACCAAGCGGACGACCAAGCGGACGACCGGGGGCACGACCAGCTCGACGACCGGGGGGACGACCACGGCGGTGACCGGCCGCGGGCAACCCCGACCCCGTCCGCGGACGCCCACCCCTCGGGCTCCGGCCGGCATCGGGCACCGCGCGCCAGGGACGACCTCGGGGGCGGGGACGACCAGGGCCGCGCCCCGGTCCGACGAGGCGGCCGGGGGCGCAGGCACTCGTGAGCGGCACCCGCCTCGAGGACCTTCTCGCGCCTGCCGACACCGGGGTCGCACCCGACCCGGACGGCTGGGTCACCCTGTCGCCCCTGTCGGCTCCCGCGGACGAGGACCGGGAGGCGGGTCCGGTCAGCGCGCGGAGGGTGCTCGGGGCGATCGCGCTCGGCACGCTGCTGGTGCTGGCCGTGGTGGGCGTGGCCGGGTCGCTGGCGGCGAGCCGGCTCGCGGAGCGGGAGTCCGTGCGCGACGCCGCGAAGAGCACCAGCCTGCTGGCCGAGGCCGTCGTGCAGCCGGTGCTGACCGACGGTCTTCGCTCGGGGGACCCGGCGGCCGTGGCGGCGATGGACCGCGCGGTGCGGGCGCACGTGCTGGGGCCGTCGTACGTCCGGGTCAAGATCTGGACTCCCGAGGGCCGCATCGTCTACTCCGACGCGCGGCGCCTGGAGGGCCGGACCTATCCGCTGGGGACGGAGGAGCGGGAGGTGCTGACCCGGCCGACCACCCGCGCCGAGGTCTCCGACCTCGACCGCCCCGAGAACGCGCTGGAGCGGGGCCGGGGGAAGCTGCTCGAGGTCTACCGCCCGGTGTGGTCCCCCGACGGGTCCCCGCTGCTCTTCGAGACCTATGCGCCCTATGACGACGTCACCTCACGGGCCGGCCAGCTCTGGCGTGGCTTCGCCACGATCACGGTGTCCAGCCTGCTGGCGATGGTCCTGCTGGTGGTGCCGGTGGTCTGGCACCTGCTCGCGCGCGTACGCCGTGCGCAGCGGCAGCGCGAGCGGCTGCTGGAGCGTGCCGTGGACGCCTCGAGCGACGAGCGCCGCCGGATCGCCGGGACGCTGCACGACGGAGTGGTGCAGGAGCTCGTCGCAGCCTCGTTCACGGTGGCCGGCGCGGCCGAGCGGGCCCGCGCCTGCGGGCAGCCCGAGCTCGCGGACCGTCTCAAGGACGCGGCCGGCACGGTGCGGGCCGGCATCGGCGGCATGCGCTCGCTGCTGGTCGACATCTACCCTCCCCACCTGGCCACGTCCGGCCTGATCGCGGCTCTGGAGGACCTGACCCCGACCGTGCGGGCCCGCGGGGTCGAGGTGCTGCTCGACCTCGACCCGGAGGCGGCGGTGGCACTGGACGACCGCCAGGGGCGGCTGGTCCACCGGATCGCACACGAGGCGCTGCTGAACACCACCCGCCACGCCGCCGCCGACCACGTCGTCGTGCGGCTTCGCCCCGAGGACCGGGCGGTCGTCTTGGAGGTGGAGGACGACGGGATCGGGTTCGCGCCTGAGGAGATGCTGTCGCGGCCCTCCGACGGGCACTTCGGGCTCCGGATCCTGGGCGACGTCGCCGCCGACCAGGGCGCCGAGCTGCAGCTGTCCTCGGCGCCCGGCCGGGGCACCCGGTGGCGGCTCCTGCTGCCCGAGGGGCCCACCGCCGCGTCCTGACCCTCGACGTCGACGTCGCTGCCGTGAGCGGTGCGGGCGCAGGCATCGACGGGGACCCGCCTGGGTACCCTGCGGCATGTCTGATCCCGGCACGATGCCCCCGCACGTCCTCGTCCTCTTCGGCGCCACCGGCGACCTCGCCGCCCGCAAGCTCTTCCCGGGCCTCTACCACCTCGCGGCTGCGGGTCGGCTCCCCGAGGAGTACGTCGTGATCGGCTCGGGCCGGCACTCGCCAGGGACCGACGAGGAGTTCCGCCGGCAGCTGCGCGAGGTGCTCGAGGACGGCGTCGACGAGCTCGACGACGAGGTCGCCTCGGCGCTGCTCGACCGGGTCAGCTTCGTGACCTCCGACGCCGACGACGGGTCCGACCTCGCCGGCCGGGTGCGCGCCGCAGAGAGGTCGATGGACGCGGACAGCGACGCGGTGCGCCGCCTGGTCTACCTCTCCGTGCCGCCCTCCGCGATGCAGCCGATGATCGCCATGCTCGGCAGGGAGGGACTCGCCGAACGTGCCCGGCTGGTCGTCGAGAAGCCCTTCGGCACCGACCTGGCGTCCGCGCGGGCCCTCGACGCCGCGCTCAAGGACGTCGTCGATGAGGAGCAGGTGTTCCGCATCGACCACTTCCTGGGCAAGGAGTCGGCCCAGAACATCCTGGCGCTGCGGTTCGCCAACGGACTGTTCGAGCCCGCGTGGAACGCCGAGCACCTCGAGTCCGTGCAGATCGACGTGCCCGAGACCCTCGGCCTGGAGGGCCGGGGCAGCTTCTATGAGAGCACCGGCTGCTTCCGCGACATGATCTCCACCCACCTCTGCCAGCTGCTGGGCATGGTCGCCCTGGAGGACCCGGGCGAGTTCGCGGCCGGTGCCCTGCGGGACGCCAAGTCCGCGGTGTTCTCCGCGATGCGGCCGCTGGACCCGGCGCAGGTGGTCTTCGGCCAGTTCGAGGGCTACCTCGACGAGGACGACGTCGACCCGGCGTCGACGACGGAGACGATGGTCGCGCTGGAGGCCTATGTGGACAACGACCGCTGGCGTGGCATGCCGTTCTACCTGCGCACCGGCAAGGCGATGGCCGACACCCGCCGCACCATCACGCTGCGCTTCAAGAACCCCGCCAACACGCTGTTCGGCGCGCTCGACACCTGCCCCAACGAGCTGGTGCTCGAGCTGACCGACGCTGCGCGGATCAGTGTCGACCTGCGTGCCAAGCGCCCGGGCCCCAACGAGGACCTGGCGGAGGCCACCATGCGGCTGGACTTCGCCCAGGACTTCGCCGAGGACCATCCGCTGGAGGCCTACGAGCGGCTGCTGCTCGACGTGCTGCGCGGAGACCAGACGCTGTTCACCCGCTCCGACGAGGTGGACCGGCTGTGGCAGGTCTGCGAGCCGGTGCTGCAGGACCCGCCGAAGACCCAGCCCTACGAGCAGGGGTCCTGGGGCCCCCAGGCCGCCGTCGACCTGGTCGGCGGGGTCGGCTGGCGGCTGCGCGACCGCGGCGACGATGCCTGACGGGTCCAGCGTTCACGCACCGGCACTGAACAGCGCCGCGATCAACCTGGACCGGGCGCTCGGCTGAGGTTTAACCCGAAGTTTGCCGGGTTTCAGGTGATTCGCCCGGGTCGTCTGTGGATCGTCCCGGCCGAACCGGCCCGACGGCGCTGCCGTTGCCCCACCATCGACCCATGGAGCTGCATCACTTCCACCAGAGACGGACCGCCATCCAGGCCAACGGCCGCCCGGGGCAGGCCAGCCACCTGCAGGGCATGCAGGACACCCTGCGCGAGGTGCTGATGAGCAGCGGTCTCTTCGAGGACGTCGAGGTGGAGCACACCGAGAACCGCGACGCGCTGGTGATCGCCCTGTGCAGCTTCCGGCACCTCTACACCGAGCTGGACATCGCCGAGCGGCTGGAGAACCTCTGGTCGGACCTGGTCCGCTTCCCGTTCTGGGAGGCGCACGCCGTCCTCACCCACAAGGACCACGTGGAGCTCGAGGCCGCCTCGGCACTGAGCCCGGCCGGTCACTACGTGACCGTCCACCTGGTCGCCGAGAAGGCGCGCATCCCCGAGCAGCGCTCGCCCCGCTGACGCACGGCTGAGCGACCTCAGAGGTAGCGGGAGCGGGCGACCGCGTAGACGTAGCGGGCACCGGGATACTCACTGAGCGACCAGAGCTGGTCGCGCTCGGGCCAGTAGGTGATGTCCTCGGGCCCGACCGGGAGCTGGCGCCGGTGCTCGCGCAGGTCGCCCGGCTCGCCGACCCACACGCTGCCGAGGTGGTAGCGGCCGTGGCTGGTGGTCACGAACCAGGTGCCGTCGACGACGGCGGCGCCCTGCATGCCGCGGACCCCGCGGTCGTCGAGGAGCGCCGGGCTGGCGGCGCCGTCGCCGTCGGCGCTCAGCAGCGACGTCGCCGGGTCGAGGTCGAAGCGTCCGAGCCTGGTGGTCTGCGCACCGCGGCCGTACTCCCCGACCACGAGCTGGTGCGGTGACGCGCTCCGGTCGAGGGAGGCGAAGGAGTAGCGGAGCCGCTCCGTCCCGGCCTCGGCCCGCGCGTCGTAGGTGAACCGCACCGGCAGCAGGTAGCGGAAGCCGAACGCGTCGAGGGTGGCCGGCACGGGGTCGCGCACCCGCATCCGCGACGCGTCCCCGGTGGGCACCCGGACGACGTCGTCGAGCCGGAACGAGCTGAACCCCCGCGCCGTCCCGGCGACGTGGATGTGGCCACCGTGCCAGACGATGCCGCCCGCGTGCAGCCGCACCGGGCGCAGGTCGAGCGAGCCGTCCTCGCGCAGGGACGGCTCGACGAGGAGCACGTGACGGTAGCGGATCGTCGACGGGTCGGTGAGGTCGACGACGCTCAGCCGGGCCCCCATGCCGACCCCGTCGACCCGGTGGGAGTAGGCGCTGGTGATCAGCACCGACCTGCCCATCAGGGTGCCGTCGGCGTCGCCGGTGGCCGCGTCGGCGGAGGTGGTGATGCCCTGGGGCCACCAGCGCCGGGACCGCGTGTCCTCGCGGTCCCAGCAGAAGCCGTGCACGGCCGCCGGGGCGGGCACCCGCACCGCCCGCGCCCGCCGGTCCAGGTCGCCGAGGACGCCGTCGAGGCCCACCCGACCCCCGAGCCGGTCGGCCAGCGCGTCGGCCTCGGCGGCCCGGTCGTGGCTGCGCAGCAGGTGCACTCCTGCTCGTCGTTCCATCGGCACAGTCTGCCCACCGGGGGGCCGTGCCAGCCATCGCCGACGGTGTGGCGATGATGGTGCGCGTGCCCGTCACCCTCGTCGTCGGCGTCGCGGTCGTCCGCCGCGGCCGGGTGCTCGCCGCCCGACGGACCCGTCCGGCGCCGTCGCGCGGCCGGTGGGAGCTGCCGGGCGGCAAGGTCGAGCCCGGCGAGCAGCCCGACGAGGCCGCGGTCCGGGAGGTCCGTGAGGAGCTCGGCTGCCAGGTCGCGGTGACCGGGCGGCTGGCCGGTGAGCAGCCGGTCGGGCACCGGCTCGCCCTGCAGGTGCTGCTCGCCGAGCTGGTGGACGGTGAGCCGGTGCCCCGCGAGCACGACGCCCTGCGCTGGCTCGAGCTCGAGGAGCTCGAGGACGTCGACTGGCTGGCGCCCGACCGTCCCTTCCTCGCCGAGCTGCGCGATCGGCTCCTGGGCGGGCGGGCCGCCGCCTGCGATCGAGGAGGAGCTGGATGAACGTGCGAGCGGTGTTCTGCGACGACTCGCACCGCGCGTGGGTGGCGGACACCCGGCCGCTGGACCTCCCGCAGGCGCCCCGCCGGGTCCAGGGGCACTTCCGCGCCCCCTAGCATGGAGGCCATGGATCAGAGGCTGCTTCTCGTGCACGCGCATCCCGACGACGAGACGATCGGTCAGGGCGCCACGATGGCGAAATATGCGGCCCGCGGGACGCAGGTCACCCTGGTCACCTGCACCCTCGGCGAGGAGGGCGAGGTGCTCGTCCCCGACCTGGCCCACCTCGCTGCCGACGCCGACGACGACCTCGGCGAGCACCGCATCGTCGAGCTCGCCAACGCGATGAGCGAGCTGGGGGTCACCGACCACCGGTTCCTCGGGGGCGCCGGGCACTACCGCGACTCCGGGATGATGTGGGACGACCAGCGCCGTGCGGTCGCCCGCTCGGAGACCAAGGAGGGCACCTTCTGGCGGGCCGACCTCCTCGAGGCCTCCGACCTGCTCGTCGAGATCATCCGCGAGGTCCGGCCGCAGGTGCTGGTCACCTACGACCAGTACGGCAACTACGGCCACCCCGACCACA
>JBDTXF010000206.1:0-6051 GCA_040006355.1 Nocardioidaceae bacterium
CGTGGTGGGTCCAGTAGCCGTTGGTGAACATGCTCAGCTGACCGCTCGCGAGGACGCCGGTCAGCGTCGCCTTGACCTCCTCCATCCGGCCGAGTGAGTTCCCCGACCAGGTCGACCCGATGCGGCCGGCGAACGCCACCGCTGCCTTCGGCTCGCCCTGGGCAGCGCTCGGGATGTTCACCCAGTCGAGCGCCTGGAGGTGGTAGAAGTGGATGACGTGGTCCTGGACGATCTGTGTGCCGGTGACCATGTCGCGGATCAGCCGGGCCTGCTCCGGCGGCGGGTAGTCGAGGGCGTCCTCCACGGCCACGATCGAGGCGATGGCGTGCACGGCCGTGCACACCCCGCAGATCCGCTGGGCGAAGGCCCAGACATCACGCGGGTCCCGGTCCCTGACGATGATCTCGATGCCCCTGAACTGGGTGACCTCGGACCAGGCGTCCACGATCCTGCCGCCCGACACCTCCATCTCCATGCGCAGGTGGCCCTCGATGCGGGTGAGGGGGTCGATCACGACCCGCTGCCTGGCCATCAGGTCTCACTCTCGTCGTCGGGTGCCCGCGGGGGCATCGTGGGTGTCGGCAGCCAGACCCATTCGGCGTCGCCGAACACCTGCAGGGGCTCCTCGGCCCGGGCCTTGCGGTTGCGCACCAGCCGGCTTCCGGCTGTCGCGGCGGCATGCACCCCGACGCCGACCGCGGTGGCCCCCAGCAGCACCGCACCGACCTTGTTCGCGGTGGTCTCGACCCCGATCCCCGGGACGTGGATGTCGGGCTGGATCTCGTAGAACGGCGTGAAGCGGTCGAAGAAGTCCTTCTCGGTGCAGCCGATGCACGGGTGCCCGGAGCCGATCGGGAAGCTGGTGCCGAGGTTCCACTGGATGATCGGGCACGGGCTGAAGGTGGCCGGTCCCTTGCAGCCGACCTCGTAGAGGCACCATCCCTCCCGGGCACCGGCGTCGTCGAAGGACTCGACGAACTCGCCTGCGTCGTAGTGCGCCCGCCGCGGGCAGGCGTCGTGGATCCGCTCGCCGTAGGCGAACAGCGGACGACCCTGCTCGTCGACCTCGGGAGCCTCACCGAAGGTGAGCAGGTAGGTCACCGCTGCGGTGATGACCTCGCCGATCGGCGGGCACCCGGCGACGTTGAGCACCGGCTTGTCGGTGATGATCGCGTCGACGCCGACCGCCCCGGTCGGGTTCGGCTTGGAGGCCTGCACCGAGCCCCAGACTGCGCACGCCCCCACCGCGAGGATCGAGGTGGCGTTCTCCGCCGACTCCTCGAGGATCTGCTGGGCGGACTTGCCTGCGATGACCGTGTAGGCGCCGCCGGCGTTGAGCGGCACCGACCCGTTGACCACCAGGACGTGCGGCTTCTTGTTGGTCTCCTCGAGCGCGGCGTTGGCGGCTCCCCCGGCGGCAGCCATCAGCAGCTCGATGTAGTTGACCGACAGCAGGTTGAGGATGATGTCCTCGACGGTCGTGCCTCCAGAGCGCAGGGTGCTCTCCAGGCAGCCCGTGCACTCCTGGAGCTGCAGCCACACGACGTTCGGCTTCCTGATCGGCAGCAGCCGGTCGGCGATCTCCTGCGCCGAGGGGGCCGCGGCAGCCGCCTGCGACGGGAGGCCGATCACCGGCGACCCGACCGCGAAGATCGCCGCCATCCTGGTGCAGAAGACCATGAAGTCCCGCCGTGAGACCCCGGCCCTCTCGAGGTTCTCCCCCAGCGTGCCCTCGTGCCACCCCGGTGCGTCGTTCGACAAGACTTCCCCGTTCCAGAGCCAGGAACCCCTCAGGAGCCCCCGGTCGCGGTAGCCGCCGGTTGGGTGTCGCTCCACAGTGACACGGGCCCCGTGCCCTGGGGTCCGAAGCGCGGCTCCGGGGTCCGCGAGCCGCCGCGCGGGGCGGGTGGCCCACGGAGTGGGGCCGTCGCTCCGAGACGGTGGAGGAACCACGACAAACGCCGACCAACCGGGGCGGAGGAGGAGGCCGATCGGGGTCCACGCGGCGTTCCGGGCCTCCGTGGGCCGGCGGGAGGTCGGAGCCGCTGGGCTAGCCCACCCGCTCGGCAGTGGACCTCACGGACGCGCGCTCCCCGGTCGCCGTGCCGACCCGGGAGGCCGTGGGCGGCTAGCCTTCAAGCCATGGCAGACGAAGCGTCTCCCCCGTTCGGACGACTCAGCCGCCGTCGCCGTACGTCGGTGGCGCCGACGATGCTGGTCGACGGCGCGATCCCCTCGCGCCCGGTCCGGCACAGCATCGTCGACAGCGCGATCTACCTCGCCGGGGACCGGGTGGCCACGCCCGGCAGCCTGGTCGACACCTACCGCGAGCTCCACGAGCACACCGGCGCGATGGCCTGGATCGGTCTCTACCGGCCCGACCACCAGGAGCTGACGTCGTTGGCCCACGAGTTCGACCTGCACGAGCTCGCGGTCGAGGACGCCATCCTCGCCCACCAGCGGCCGAAGCTCGAGCGCTACGACGACACGCTCTTCGTGGTGCTGCGCGCGGCGAGGTATCTCGACGACCTCGAGGAGGTCGAGTTCGGCGAGGTGCACGTCTTCCTGGGTCCCGACTTCGTGGTCACCCTGCGGCACAGCGAGGCGCCCGACCTGGCCGCCGTGCGCCAGCGCCTGGAGAGCACGCCGCACCTCCTGCGGCTCGGGACCGAGGCCGTCCTCTACGCGATCATGGACCGGGTCGTCGACGGCTACCTGCCCGTCGTGGCCGGGCTGTCCAACGACATCGACGAGATCGAGACCGAGGTCTTCCGCGGCGACCCTCAGGTCTCCCGACGCATCTACCAGCTGACCCGCGAGGTGATCGAGTTCCAGCGCGCCGCCGAGCCGCTGGTGCCGATGTTCACCGCGCTGACGGCCGGCTTCGACAAGTACGACACCGACGAGGAGCTGCGCCGCTACCTGCGAGACGTCGAGGACCACATCATCGCGGTCGTCGAGCAGCTCGAGAGCTTCCGACACCTGCTGCGCGACATGCTCACCGTCAACGCGACGCTGGTGGCCCAGGAGCAGAACGAGGAGATGCGACGTCTCTCGGTGGCGGGTCACGCCCAGAACGAGGAGGTCAAGCGGATCTCCGCCTGGGCGGCCATCCTGTTCGCCCCGACGGTGGTCGGCGGGATCTACGGCATGAACTTCGACACCATGCCGGAGCTCCACTGGGCCGCCGGCTACCCCTTCGCACTCGTGCTGATGTTCGCGGTCAGCCTCGGGCTCTTCCTGGCCTTCAGGCATCGCGGCTGGCTCTGAGCAGCGGTGCCTTGCTCGGGCCGGTCCGGCGCGGTTGAGTGTCGCCATGAGCGACATGTGGACCACCGACGGCGATGACCCGAGGTCCTTCGACAACCCGGTCGGTGAGAAGGCGACCTACCTGGAGTACCTCGGCAACTACCGCCTGGTCATGGTTGCAGCGGGTGCTCCAAGGGCGGACGGAGGCGCCACGGCTCTACAAGCGCGAGGACGTCCGCGACGCGGACCTCGTCGGGGCGGTGGCCGACCCGGCGGTGGTCGAGGACGCGTTCACGACCTGGAGGGCGGACATCGCGGCGGCGAGCTCGTGGCTGGACGGCGTCTCGGACGACGACCTGGGCCGCGAGGACCCGACCGACGACGGCACCGTGTCGCTGCGTGACGTGCTGGTCCACATGATCCAGGAGTACGCCCGACATGCCGGCCACGCCGACCTGCTCCGCGAAAGCATCGACGGACGCACCGGTCAGTGAAGACTGGGTGAACTGCCGTCGAGACCGTCCGTCCCGTCGCAGAACCGGCACAGACTAGTGCGGTGACCGACCGCCTCTTCCTCACGCTGCTCGCGACGTTGCGCCTCCTGCTGACGGGACAGACGCTCGTGGAGCGCGCCGCCTCCCGGTCGTCCTACCGGCCGTCCCCGTGACCGGTCCTGGTGACCCGCAGCGCGTCGCGGGGTGGCTCAGGACGCGGTGAGTCCGGTCCGCTCGTGCAGCTCGGCGAGGAAGGCCTCCGGGTCCGCGAGGGTGAGCGTCGCGCCGGGGTGCAGGATCCGCCGGGTGGGGTCGATGCCGGCGACGGGCTGCTGGAACGTCAGGCACACCCCCGCGTCGCCGTTCGTCGCGAAGCTGACCCCGCGGTCCGCGAAGGACAGGTGCGGTGGCCCCGCGGTCTTGAGGAAGCCGAAGCCGCCGGTGCGCCGCACGGAGTCGATGTTCGCCAGGCCCGAGCGGAGCCGCCAGGGCCCGAAGTGGACGACCACCTCGCCGGCGGTCACCTCGACCCAGGCCCTCGACGGTGTGATCCCGAAGCACAGCGCGGGCAGCCGGTAGGACGGCGCGAAGGCGAAGGCGTAGCGGGTCATGCGCCCAGGCTACGGGCGGGCGGTCACAGCCAGCCGTTCTGGTCGGCGGCCCGCACCGCCTCGGCCCGGTTGGCGGAGCCGGTCTTGCCGATCGCCGACGAGAGATGGTTGCGCACGGTCCCCTCCGAGAGGAACAGCCGCCCGGCGATGGCCGCGACCGAGGCCCCCTCTCGCGCGGCACGGAGCACCTCGGACTCCCGCGAGGTCAGAGGCGACTCACCGGCGACCAGGCTGTCCGCAGCGAGCACCGGGTCGACCACCCGCAGGCCCGCGTGCACACGGCGTACGGCGTCAGCGAGCTGTCGCGCGGGCGTGTCCTTGACGACGAACCCGTCCGCACCGGCCTGCAGCGCCCGGCGCAGGAAGCCGGGCCGCCCGAAGGTCGTCACGATCAGGACCCGCGTCGCGGGCAGCGCGGCCTTCAGGGCGCGGGTCGCCTCGATGCCGTCGAGGCCGGGCATCTCCACGTCGAGCAGGGCCACGTCGGGCAGGTGCTCGGCGGCGGTCGCGACGACCTCGTCGCCGCGGGCGACCTCGGCGACGACGATCAGGTCGGGCTCGAGGTCGAGGAGGGCGGCGAGCGCTCCCCGCACGAGGGCCTGGTCGTCGGCGAGGAGCAGGCGGATGCTCATCGGGGCTGCACCGTCAGGGCGAAGCCACTGGGGTCGAGCGGCCGGGTGACCAGGACCGCACCCGCCGACGCCGCCCGCTCCCGCAGCCCGTCGAGCCCGTGTCCCCGCTCGGCGTGCTCGCACGGCCCGATCCCGTCGTCGCTGATCTCCACCCCGTCCGCGCCCAGCCGCACCGTGCAGCGCGTCGCGCCACTGTGCCGGATCACGTTGGTGACGCCCTCGCGCACCGTCCAGGCGAACAGCTCGCGCAGGCTCGTGGGCACCTCGTCGGTGCTGTTCGGGAGGTCCGCGGCGATGTCCGCGGCGCGCAGCGCGACGCGCGCCCGGGCCAGCTCACCGGGCAGGGTCAGGTCCCGGTAGCCCTCCACGGCGCGACGGACGTCGGTCAGCGCGTCGCGGCTGAGCCGCTCGAGGTCCTCGATCTCCGCACGCGCCCGGGCCGGGTCCACGTCGAGGAGCCGGCCCGCGAGCTCCGCCTTGACGGTGATCACGGTCAGCGAGTGGCCCAGGATGTCGTGCAGGTCGCGGGCGAAGCGGGTCCGCTCGTTCTCCACCGCGAGGGAGGCGTTCTCCTCGTGGGCGACGATCAGCTCGATGTTGCGACGCATCAACGAGCTGATCCCGAAGACCGCCAGGCTCGCGGCCAGCACCGAGAAGGACAACCCGATGCCGCTCGACCAGCCCGGCACCGTCGCCCCGAGCACCGTCATCAGCACCGCGATCGCCACCGCGAGGCAGGCCGCCCACCGGAACGGGAGCAGCATCACCGCCGCGACCGCGACGTAGACCACCGACGCGGTGCCTGCCTCTCCCAGGGTGAGGATCATCAGCGTCGACAACACGCCCAGTGCGCCGATCCAGGCGAGCGCACGGGACAGGGTGGGCCGGATGTTGAGGACCATCCTGCCTGTGCGCAGGGTGAGCCACACGGCCATGTAGACGGCCCCGAAGACGACCGTCAGCACGATCCCGGTGAGGCCGGCGGCGGTGTCACGGTGGTGCCAGCCCTCGATCAGGGGCTGGAGCAGGAAGAACAGCCAGATCGACGCGATCCACGGCCCCAGC
>JBDTXF010000207.1:0-6029 GCA_040006355.1 Nocardioidaceae bacterium
AGGTCGCCGTCTTCGGCCTGGGCTGCTTCTGGGGCGCCGAGGAGATCTTCTGGCGGATGCCCGGTGTCTGGTCGACGTCCGTCGGCTACGCCGGGGGCAGCACGCCGCACCCGTCGTATGAGGAGGTCTGCTCCGGCCAGACCGGGCACACCGAGGCCGTCCGCGTCGTCTTCGACCCGTCACGGGTCTCCTACGCCACCTTGGTCAAGGCGTTCTTCGAGCTCCACGACCCCACCCAGGGGATGCGCCAGGGCAACGACTCCGGCACGCAGTACCGCTCGGCGATCTACACCCTCGACGACGAGCAGGCCGAGGTGGCGCGCAAGCTCCGGGAGGCCTACGAGCCGCTGCTCGTGCTGCGTGGCTACGGCGCGATCACCACCGAGATCAAGCCGTCGCCGACGTACTACTACGCCGAGGACCACCACCAGCAGTACCTCGCCAAGAACCCGAACGGCTACCGCTGCCACTCCGCGACCGGGGTCCCCTTCCCGGCCGACGCCTGAGCGCCGCACCCCCGCCGGTGCGGGTGCTCTGCCAGGATCGCCCGTGTGCGACACGACCAGGTGACCCGGTGGGGGCGTGGGCTGGACCCTGCACACGTGCTGGGCGAGCACCCGCGCCCGCAGCTGGTCCGCGACAGCTGGCTGAGCCTCAACGGCTGGTGGGACCACGCGATCACCCGGGCGGACGCCTCGGCCCCCACGGCCTACGACGGGCCCATCCTGGTGCCGTTCTCACCGGAGGCGCCGCTGTCCCGGGTCGGCCGCCAGCTGCAGCCCGACGAGCAGCTGACCTACCGTCGCCGGGTCGAGGTGCCCGAGGCGCTGGTGCCGCCGGGCGGTCGGCTGCTCCTGCACTTCGGGGCCGTCGACCAGACCTGCACGGTGCGCGTCGACGGGGTCGAGGTCGGCCGGCACGTGGGCGGCTACCTGCCCTTCAGCTGTGAGGTGACCGACGCGCTCGGCTCCGGGAGCGGAGAGCTGGTCGTCGAGGTCCGCGACCTCTCCGACGGGCACCAGCACGCCAGCGGCAAGCAGCGGCTGCGGCGCGGCGGCATCTGGTACACCGCCCAGTCGGGCATCTGGCAGACGGTCTGGCTGGAGGCCGTCCCGCGGCTGCACGTCGACCGGCTGACCCTGGTGCCGCACCTGGAGGACGACTGCCTCGAGGTGACCGTGCACGGCAGCCCCGGCAGCGCCGGCAGCGCCCGGGTGGTCCTCGACGGCACCGTCACGACCGTCGAGGTCGGCACCCCGACCAGGATCCCGGTCCGTGACGTGCACCTCTGGTCGCCGGAGGACCCGCACCTCTACGACCTCGAGGTGCTGCTCGGCGAGGACCGGGTGAGGTCCTACGCGGGGATGCGGTCGGTCGGCGTCGGAGAGGACGCCCAGGGCGTCCCGCGGCTGCTGCTCAACGGCGCGCCGTACCTCCACGTCGGGGTGCTCGACCAGGGCTACTGGCCCGACGGGCTGCTGACCGCACCGTCGGACGCGGCGATGGTGCACGACATCACGACCATGCGGGACCTCGGCTTCACCATGCTGCGCAAGCACCTGAAGATCGAGCCGCTGCGGTGGTACCACCACTGCGACCGGCTCGGCATGCTCGTCTGGCAGGACTTCGTCAACGGTGGCGGCCGCTACCGGACGGCCGCGGTGACCTGGCCCGGCCGCTACCCGATCCGCCTGGACGACACCAGACGGCACGCGCTGATGGGCCGCGCGGACCCGGCCGGCAAGGACCTGTTCCTCGACGAGGCACGAAGCACCGTCGAGCACCTGCGCAGCGTGACGTCGGTGGTGGTCTGGGTGCCCTACAACGAGGGCTGGGGACAGTTCGACGCCAACGCGGTCGCCGACGAGGTGCACGACCTCGACCCGGCCCGCGTCGTCGACCACGCGAGCGGCTGGCACGACCAGGGCGGCGGCGACCTGCGCAGCCTGCACGTCTACGGGCGGCGCTTCCGGATGCCGGCCCGGCGTGCCGACGACCGGCCCGTGGTGCTCTCGGAGTACGGCGGCCGCCAGCTGCGCGTCGAGGGTCATGCCTTCGACGACGAGGTCGGGGTCGGCTATGGCGACGAGCCCACCGGGCGCTCGCTGGCGCAGTGGTTCACCGAGCTCCACCGTGGTCTGGCGGCGGCCGTCGGGGCGGGCCTGAGCGGCACCGTGTTCACCCAGCTCTCCGACGTCGAGGACGAGCTCAACGGCCTGCTCACCTACGACCGCGAGGTGCTCAAGATCGATGCCCCCACCGTCCGCGCGGCGCTCGGCCTGCTGCGCGCCGGGGAATAGCCACGGTCGTGACAGTGTTCCACCCATGCCGGTCCTGGATGCGCGTGCAGGTGACTGCCAGCAGACGGCGCCCGTCGTGGCGCGGCAGTCGAGCATGGACGCAGCGGGTGGTTCGATTCCCCCGACGGCACCACATCCTGACTCCCCGGTGGCACCGGCTCGGGTCGACCGGCGGGGGTCAGCCCAGCGCCAGGTGCATGACGAGCAGGTCCACGTCACCGTGCGCGGGGTGCTCGAACGCACCCGGCACCCGGCCCACGACGGTGAAGCCGACCGACTCCCACACCGCGACGGCGACGGCGTTCGTCTCCACCACGGCGTTGAACGTGATGCCCCGGAAGCCCTGCTCCCGGTGCCACCCCACGACGTACGCCGCCAGCGCCCGCCCCACGCCCCGTCCGCGCGCGCTCTGGGCCACCATGAAGCTCGCGGTGCCGACATGGGCACCGCGTCCGGCGCGGTTCGGGCCCATCCGCGCCGTGCCGAGCAGAGTGTCACCATCCAGCGCGACCACGGTCGCCTCCGGCGGCCGGGTCAGCCACAGGTCGCGGGCCTGCTCCGAGGTGAGGTCCGGGTCATAGGCATAGGTCTCCCCCGCGCGGACGATGTCCCTGAAGACCGGCCAGACCTGTGGCCAGTCCGCACCGGTGGCGCTCCGGATCTCCACCGCCGGCCGCCTCAGACGTCCCCGGGCGCTCGGCCGGTGACGCCGTAGGGCATCCCGGCCCGGTAGCGCAGCACCGTCCACCCGGGTCCGCTGCCCATCCGCCGGGCTCCCCAGGCCTGGTGTCGCAGCACCTCGGCGGTCTCGTCGCGCAGGACGATCCGGTCGACCACCTGGTTGACCGCCGTGCCGAGCCGCGCGGAGGTCACGGTGCCCCAGAGCTGCGCGGCTGCGAAGAGCTGTGGGCTGGGGACCTCGAGGGTGGCGGACACCCACGGGACGGCGTGGTCGGACATCTCCTCAGGCTACGTGCGCACCTACAGCAGGTCTGCGACCACACCGGAGCCGATCTTGACCACGAAGGCCGCCACCACCAGGACGAAGAAGACCCGCACGAAGCGACTGCCCCTCGACACCGCGACCCGAGCGCCGAGATAGCTCCCGGCCAGGTTGCAGAGCCCGACGACCAGCCCGACCCGCCACATCACCGCGCCCTGGACGGCGAAGACCATCAGCGCGGCGACGTTGGTGGCCCAGTTCGCGATCCGGGCCTTCGCGGACGCCTCGAGGAAGCTGTAGCCCAGCAGGCCGACCAGCGTGAACACGAAGAACGAGCCGGTGCCCGGCCCCAGCGCCCCGTCGTAGAAGCCGATCACCAGGCCCACCAGCACGGCCGCCGCCAGGTGCCGGCCGCGGGAGAGCCGCAGCTCGGTCTCCTGCCCCAGGTCGGGCTTGAGCAGCACGTAGGCACCGACCACGACGAGCGCCACCAGGATGATCGGCTCGAAGGCCGACCTCGGGAGGTGCGAGGCCACCACCGCTCCGGCCGCCGAGCCGAGGAACGCGACCGCCATCAGCGGCACGAACGTGCGAGGGTCCGGTCGCACCCGCCGGTAGTAGGTCATCGAGCTGACCGACGTGCCGCAGGTGCCGGCCAGCTTGTTGGTGGCGAGGACCTGCACCGGCGCAGCGCCCGGGAACGCGATCACCAGCGCCGGCAGCTGGACCAGGCCGCCGCCGCCGACCACCGCGTCGACGAAGCCGGCGAACAGCCCGGCCAGCGCGAGCAGTCCGAGGGTCCACAGCGACGGGTCGTCCACGCCAGGAACCCTAGGAGGTCATAGCGTGGGCGACGACCTCAAGGCCCGTGCGAACGCCCGCCCCTTGGCCCCGACCAGCCGCCACGGGGCGATGCTGTGCAGCCGGGTGTTGAAGTAGGAGAACGCGATGCCGTGCTGACGGACCAGCTGACGGTAGGTGCGCAGCACCCATCCCGGGTCGGTCCGCGCCGACCAGTCGGTGTGCCCGGTCTCGGCGAGCCCCCAGGCGACGTCGTGCGACCTGGCGAACCTCAGGAACCTGGTGAAGTAGCCGTGCAGGAAGTCGGTCCGCGTCCGGGTGCGCGTGCCGTTCCTCACCACGCCGGACTGGTTGTAGACGTCAAAGCCGAGCACGTCGATCTTCGTGTGCGGCCACAGCGCGCCGAGCCGGTAGCGCCGGGCGCCGTAGAGCTCGTTCCATCCGGTGAGCACCAAGGAGAAGCCGACGTTGTGGGCCGTGCGACGCACGATCGGCGCGATGTGCTGCTGCATCCGGGTCCACGAGCGGATCGGTCCGTCCCCCTCCGGCTCGTGGTGGAAGGCGACCCAGACCGGTCCGCGGACGCTCCGCAGCCCGCGGGCCACGTAGCGGACCCAGCTGTCACCGTGTCCGGCCGCCATCGCCCCCCAGGAGCGCGGCAGCTTGAGGCTGATCCACGGCAGCCGGTGCGCCGCGATGTCGCGGCGGGCCTGCCGCACGGCTCCCCGCACGCCTGCGTGGCTCCAGTAGGTGCGGTGCACCCCCAGCGAGTGGTGCATGGACCGTTCCCAGCCGATCGGGTTGGTGTTGGCTCCGTACGCCGCGCCGAGCAGCGCACCGCAGCGCGGGATGCCCCGGGCCTGGTAGGCACAGCCGTTGGTGAGCCTCTTGGCCGCGAGGCGGTGCGCAGGCGTCGCCGGTGCCGCAGCGACGGGGACGCCCGTCGTGCCGGAGCCGTCGGCCCTCACCTGGTCCGTCAGCGCGCCGCTGCCCGCGAGCAGTCCGAGCACGATGACGAGGCCGACGAACCTGGGCCGCGCATCAGCCATGACGTCACTTCCAAGGATGGGGGACAGGGGCAGCCGAGCAGTGATCCCCCTGGAGGAAGCGTCGGTCACCCGCCAGCCGGACTTGAGTCGGGACAGCGGGCCAGGGCCGGGGTCAGGGCTGGGGTCAGGGCTGGGAGACGCTCAGGAAGACGTCGTCGACGGCTCCGTTGAACTGGTCGGAGTTCCCGCGCACGGCCACCCCGCCGGCTGTCACCTTGCCGCCCACCGCGAGGGGCGTGGTCGCCGACGCGGTCACCGAGCCGGTCGGCCCGGACACGACCACCCGCTCCGCGGGGCCGCGGAGCGGCCGGTAGACCAGCGTCAGGGAGTCCCCGACCCGCGAGCAGGTCACGGCGTACCACTCGCCGGTGGAGACCCGGTCGGTCGACCTGGCCAACAGGGCTCCCTCGTCCCCGGCGACCCGGCACGAGACCCGCCCATGGTCGACCTGGACCTTGTACTGCGCCGGGTCGGCGCTCAGCCCGCGCTGGACCAGGTTGTTGCCGTTGTCGAGGGTGCCGGAGGTCGAGACGGTGTCGAGCCGGAAGCGGGCGCCGAAGGAGAAGTCCCGACGCCCCGGGCTCAGCGGGTCGGAACCCCCGTTCGGGGCCACGGCCGTCACCACCAGCACGGCCCGCGGCGGCGTCGGCGACGTGCTGACCGGCGGGAAGCGCAGGTCCTGACCACCACCGGGGTCGGGATCGACGTCGACCCGGCCGCCCGCCGCCGTGGCGACCCGGAGGTCGAGGGCCAGCTGACCGTCGTTGTGGGTCTCCAGCCGTCCCCCGGTGACCATTGCGTCGTCGAAGTCCAGGCGGACCAGTGACCGCGTCGCCGATCCCAAGGACCCCGAGGCCCCCGGGGATTCTGGGGACCCTGGGGATCTCGAGGACGCTGGGGATCTCGAGGACGCTGTCGGGGTGGGGGACGGGGCCG
>JBDTXF010000208.1:0-5997 GCA_040006355.1 Nocardioidaceae bacterium
GAGCGTCGAGGGCGACCACCACGTCCCACGGTCGGGGCCGGTGATCCTGGCCAGCAACCACGTGAGCTTCCTCGACTTCCTGCTGGTCGGCCTGGCGGCCCGGAGCAGCCGACGCTACGTGCGGTTCCTGGCTCGGCACGAGGTCTGGGGGAACCCGGTGGCGCGACCACTGATGGCGGGGATGCGGCACGTGCCGGTGGACCGGGCGGCGCCCGCGGGGGCGTACCTCCGGGCCAGGGCCCTGCTGCGCCAGGGGGAGGCGGTCGGGGTCTTCCCCGAGGCCGGCGTGAGCACCTCCTTCACCGTGCGCGCGCTGATGCCCGGTGTGGTGGCCCTGGCGCGCGAGACCGGCGCACCCGTGGTGCCACTGGCCGTGTGGGGACCGCAGCGGATCCTCACCGCCGGCCGGGCCGTCGACCTCACCCGCAGCCGGCCGGTGTCGCTGCTGGTCGGCGAGCCGTTCCACGTCGGCGCCGACGACGACCTCGCTCAGCAGACCCTGCTGCTGGGAGGCAGGCTGCAGAGGGGGCTCGCGGAGCTGCAGCGCCGCCCCGAGCACCAGCCACGCCCGGGCGAGTGGACCCCCTGGCACCCGGCGCACCTCGGCGGCCACGCGCCGCGGCCTGCGGAGGCCCGGCTGGCCGAGAGCGTGCCGCGGACCTCGATCCTGCCCACGTCGCTGCCCACGTCGCTGACTGGGTGGGACGACGTGGCGTCCTAGACTCGCCGCCATGTCCGAGGAGTCCGTGGCCGTCCCGCAGCGCCAGCGCGTCGCGGCGTACGCCGTGCTGGTGCGGGGAGCGGGCGCGCAGTCCGAGGTGCTGCTGACCCGGATGTCGGCACGGACCCGGATCGAGGGCCGATGGACCCTCCCGGGCGGCGGCATCGAGCACGGCGAGGACCCTCGGGACGCGGTGCGTCGTGAGGTCTGGGAGGAGACCGGTCTGCACGTGGAGCCGCAGGAGGTGCTCGACGTGCACTCCACGCACTTCACCGGCCCACGCTCGGACGGCCTGGTCGAGGACTACCACGGGGTGCACCTGATCTTCGCCGCACGGGTGCTGCCGGAGTCCCGAGACGTCGCCCCGCACGTGGTCGAGGAGGACGGGTCCACCGACCTCGCGGAGTGGGTCCGGCTCGGTGAGGCCTTCGACCTCGAGCTGCTCAGCGCCGCTCGCCATGCGCTGGGGGTCGCCCGCGAGGTCGCTCAGCCCTGACCGGGGTCTGGGAGTCGACGAGCGGGGCCGCCTGCCTAGACTTTTGCCCATGGCTCACCCGACCGGCACTGAGACCGTGTTCACCTACGGCGCACCCCAGCTGAAGTTCGGATCCGGCAGCTCGGACGAGATCGGCCACGACCTCACGACGTACGGCGTGCGCCGCGTCCTGGTGGTCACCGACCCCGGGGTGGCCGCCACCGGCCACCCGCAGCGGATCGTCGAGCAGATCGCCGGCTTCGGCATCGAGGCCCGGCTGTTCGACCGTGCTCACGTCGAGCCGACCGATGCGAGCCTCGTGGAGGCGGTGGAGTTCGCGCGTGACGGCGGGCCGTGGGACGCGTTCGTGGCCGTCGGCGGCGGCTCGGCGATCGACACCGCCAAGGCGGTGAACCTGCTGTGCAGCAACCCCGGCGAGCTGCTGGACTACGTGAACGCGCCCGTCGGCAAGGGCCGTGCCCCGGAGAACCCGCTGTCCCCGCTGGTGGCGGTGCCGACCACGACGGGGACCGGCAGCGAGAGCACCACCGTGTGCGTGCTCGACGTGCTCGAGCAGCACGTGAAGAGCGGCATCAGCCATCCGCGGCTGCGGCCGACGCTCGCGGTCGTCGACCCGCGGCTGACGATCAGCCAGCCGGCCGGTGTCACCGCGGCGGCGGGCATGGACATCTTGTGCCACGCGCTGGAGAGCTGGACGGCCCGGCCGTTCGACAGCTATGACCGCAAGCAGCCCGAGCAGCGGGTGCCCTACTGCGGCGCGAACCCGATCAGCGACATGTGGTCGGAGAGGGCGATGAGCCTGCTGGCCACGTCGTTCCGGACCGCGGTGCGCCACGGCGACGACGAGGCCGCCCGGGAGCAGATGGCACTGGCCGCGACCTTCGCCGGCGTCGGGTTCGGCAACGCGGGCGTGCACCTCCCGCACGCCAACGCCTACCCGATCGCCGGGCGTGTCAAGGACTTCCACCCCGTGGGCTACCCCGACGCGGAGCCCATGGTGCCGCACGGCATGGCGGTCTCGCTGACGGCGCCGGAGGCCTTCCGGTTCACCTTCGAGGCGTCGCCCGAGCGGCACGTGCGCGCCGCCGAGCTGCTCGCGCCGGGTGCCGAGCGCCCCTCCGACCTCCGGGACCTCCTGCCGCAGGTGCTCACCGACCTGATGCGCGACATCGCGATCCCCAACGGCATCGGCTCGGTCGGGTACGACGAGGGGGACATCGACTCGCTCGTCGAGGGCACGCTCCAGCAGCAGCGCCTGCTGGCGACGGCACCTCGTGAGGCGACCCCCGCGGACCTCGCCGGCATCCTGCACAGGTCGCTCGAGCTGTGGTGAGCACCCAGGTCCTCGCTGACGGCGGTGTCGCGGCCGAGCTGCGTCGGGCGGGGCTCCGCGACGTCGACGACTCCACCCTGGTCCGTGCGCTCTACGCCACCGACGCCTCGCTGTACCGCGTCGTGCCCCAGGTCGTGGTCCGCCCGCACGACGTCGACGAGCTGGTGGCCACGGTCGCCGTGGCCCGGGAGAGCGGGACCCCCCTGACGATGCGGGGTGCCGGGACCTCGATCGCCGGCAACGCGGTCGGGCCTGGCATCGTCGTGGACACCTCCCGGCACCTGGACCGGGTGCTGCGGGTGGACCGCGAGAGCCGCACCGCCGTCGTACAGCCCGGGACCGTGCACGCCACCCTGCAGCGGGCGGCGGCGCGCGAGGGCCTGCGGTTCGGGCCGGACCCCTCGACGCATACTCGCTGCACCGTCGGCGGGATGATCGGCAACAACGCGTGCGGCTCCCGGGCGCTGGGCTACGGGCGCACCGCGGACAACGTGCGCGGTCTCGACGTGCTCACCGTCGGTGGCGAGCGGCTGCGCCTGGGCGGGGACGCCCCGGACACGCCGCTGCTCACCGGGCTCGTGGGGCTGGTGGACGCGCATCTCGCGACGATCCGCACCGAGCTGGGCCGCTTCACCCGCCAGGTGTCGGGCTACAGCCTCGAGCACCTGCTCCCCGAGAACGGCCGTGACGTGGCGCGCTTCCTGGTCGGCAGCGAGGGCACGCTGGGTGTGGTGCTCGGTGCCACCGTGCGGCTGGTCGAGGACGCGCCGCACCGGGCGCTGGCCGTGCTCGGCTACCCGTCGATGTTCGAGGCGGCCGACGCGGTGCCAGGGCTGCTCGAGCATCCCCTGGTGGCGTGCGAGGGCCTCGACTCCCGGATCGTCGACGTGGTGCGCGGCCACCGTGGCCACGCTGCCGTGCCCGCGCTGCCCAGAGGGGCCGGCTGGCTGTTCGCCGAGGTCACCGCGGACACCGACGAGGAGGTCCTCGCCGCTGCCACAGCAGCCGCGCAGGACTCCGGTGCGGTCCAGTGGCGGGTGGTGACCGACCGGGCCGAGATGGCCGCCCTGTGGCGGATCCGCGAGGACGGCGCCGGGCTGGCCGCCCGGACCCTCCGGCGACCCGCCCAGTCGGGCTGGGAGGACGCCGCGGTGCCCCCGGCGCGACTGGGCGACTACCTGCGGGGCTTCGACGCGCTGCTCAAGGATGCCGGGCTCGACGGGGTGCCCTACGGCCACTTCGGTGACGGCTGCGTGCACGTGCGGATCGACTTCGCGCTCCGGGAGCGGAGCGGGCGCGCGGGCTTCCGGACCTTCGTGGAGGCCGCGGCGGACCTCACCGCCGCCCACGGCGGCAGCCTCTCGGGGGAGCACGGGGACGGCCGGGCCCGGTCCGAGCTGCTGTCCCGGATGTACTCCCCGGAGGTGATCGCGCTCTTCGCCGGGGTCAAGCACCTCTTCGACCCCGACGACCTGCTCAACCCGGGCGTGCTGGTCGCCCCGCGGCCGTTCGACGCCGACCTGCGGCTCGCCGCCCGGCTGAGCGAGCCCCGGCACCAGCTCCGCCTGGTCCACGACGGCGGCTCGGTGGTCGAGGCGGTGCACCGCTGCACCGGCGTCGGCAAGTGCCTGGCCGACAACACCGGCGGCGGAGGGGTGATGTGCCCCTCCTACACCGCCACCCGCGACGAGAAGGACTCCACCCGCGGCCGGTCCCGGGTGCTGCAGGAGATGGTGAACGGGACGCTGGTCTCCGACGGGTGGAAGTCCGATGAGGTCCACGAGGCGCTCGACCTCTGCCTGTCGTGCAAGGGCTGCGCCTCCGACTGCCCCACCGGTGTCGACATGGCGACCTACAAGGCCGAGGCGCTGCACCAGCGCTACCGTCGGCGGCTGCGTCCGCGCAGCCACTACGCGCTCGGCATGCTGCCCCGCTGGGCCAGGCTGGGGCAGCCGTTCGCCGCGCTGGTCAACGCGCTGATGCGGGTCGCGCCGATCCAGGGCCTCGCCAAGGCCGCCGCCGGCATCGACGCCCGCCGCTCGGTGCCGGCGTTCGCCGTGGACGGGTTCCGGCGCTGGGCCGGCCGCACGTCGTACGTCGCGGGGCCGGCCGGCGACGACTACGACGTGGTCATCTGGGGCGACTCGTTCACGGACTCCTTCGCCCCCTTCTCGGGCCGCGCAGCGGTGGCCGTCCTGCAGGCGGCCGGCCTGCGGGTCGGCGTGGTCGCCGAGGCGGCCTGCTGCGGGCTGACCTGGGTCAGCACCGGGCAGCTCGACGCGGCGCGACGGATCCAGGCCCGGACCCTGGACGTCCTGCACCCGTGGGTCGAGCGCGGCATCGCGGTGCTCGGCCTCGAGCCGTCCTGCCTGGCGACGCTCAGGTCGGACGCCGTCGAGCTCAGCGACGACCCCCGGGCGGTGTCCGTGGCCGCCGGGGTGTTCTCCCTGGCCGAGGTGCTCAGCCGCGTCGACGGCTGGGAGCCGCCGGACCTGACCGGCACCACGATCGTGGTGCAGCCGCACTGCCACCACGCGAGCGTCGTCGGCTGGGAGGTGGACGCCGCCCTCCTCGCGCGCAGCGGGGCCCAGGTGACCCGGGTGGGCGGCTGCTGCGGCCTGGCCGGCAACTTCGGCGTGGAGAAGGGGCACTACGAGGTGTCCGTGGCGGTCGCCGAGCACGACCTGCTGCCCGCGGTCCGCACCGCCGTCGGCGTGGCGGGGGAGCGGGCGGTGGTCCTCGCCGACGGCTTCTCCTGTCGGACCCAGCTCGCCGACCTCGCCGACGTACGAGCGGTGCACCTGGCCGAGCTGCTGGCCGCCGGACTTGTCCCGGCTCGCTAGGCTGGGGTCCTCAGGCACGAGAGGGTGCGCACCTTCACCCTCGCAGCGCCGGAACTCGTTTTGACCGCGTTCGGGCGAGCCGGTAATCTTCTTCTTTGTGTCTGGGACACCCAGGCCACGCGCGCGCTCGTCGGTCCGATCACGAGGGATGCGCGGCTGCACTCGCAGCGTTCACCAGCAGGTTCCTCATCGTCCGCTCCCTGGGCTGAGTCCTGCAGGGTGGGCGACACACCCGACCGCGGGGGAGGCTCTCCGCGGCGGACGTGCAGGGGCGCAGCAGCCGGCCAGCACGGACCAGGCACGACAAGACAAGCTCCACCGAACAGTCCAGCCATCGTAAAGACGAAGGGGAACCACGCGGTGCCCACCATCCAGCAGTTGGTCCGCAAGGGCCGCCAGGACAAGGTGTCGAAGAACAAGACGCCCGCTCTGAAGGGGTCTCCCCAGAGGCGTGGCGTGTGCACGCGTGTCTACACGACCACTCCCAAGAAGCCCAACTCCGCCCTGCGCAAGGTCGCCCGTGTGCGTCTGTCCAGCGGCATCGAGGTGACGGCCTACATCCCGGGCGTCGGCCACAACCTGCAGGAGCACTCGATCGTGCTCG
>JBDTXF010000209.1:0-5992 GCA_040006355.1 Nocardioidaceae bacterium
GGTAGCGGTGGTTCTCGAACACCCGGAAGAACCGGTCCAGCCGGACGTCGACGCTGGACGGCTGCACCATCGCCTCGTCGAACGGCTCGAGGCCGAGCCGGCGGGCGGCGATCTCGGCGAGGATGTCGCGGTCGGAGAGCAGCACAGCCGTAACCTACCGGCTCACCCCCGGTGGGGTCGTGGGTCCCAGGGGGCGCCCCGGCGCCCCCTGGGACATACCACCCGGGAGAATGGTGGGCATGTCAGCGCAACCGCGGTTCCACCGGTACGTCGCCCTGGGCGACTCGTTCACCGAAGGCGTCGGCGACCACGACCCGCGGCTGCCTCACGGCGTGCGCGGCTGGGCCGACCGGGCCGCCGAGCAGGTCGAGGACCTGACGTATGCGAACCTGGCGATCCGAGGCCGCAAGATGGACGCGATCCTCGCCGAGCAGATCGAGCCGGCGATCGCGATGCGCCCGGACCTGGTGAGCATCTACGCCGGCGGCAACGACATCCTGCGCCCGAGGGTCGACATCGACGCGCTGGTCGTGCGCTACGACGGTGCCGTCGGCACTCTGGTCGACGCGGGAGCGCACGTGGTGCTGTTCACCGCCTTCGACCTCGGCTTCGCGCCGGTCTTCCGGCACCTTCGTGGTCGCGTCGCGACGTACAACGAGCTGGTGCGGGAGGTCGCCGACGAGCGGGGGGCCACCCTCGTCGACTTCTGGCGGCTGCGGGAGTACCGCGACGCGCGGCTGTGGGACGTCGACCGGCTGCACATGTCCTCGGCCGGGCACCAGCAGATGGCGATCGCGTTCCTGGACGCCCTCGGCGTCGAGCACCGCCTGGTGCCGCACGACCGTGCGCCGCTGCCCGAGATGGACCGGCGCCGGCGGCGCGACGCCGACCTGGCCTGGGCCCGGTCACACGCGGCGCCGTGGGTGCAGCGCCGGCTGCGCGGCACGTCGTCCGGGGACGGTCTCGGCCCACGCCGGCCCACCCTCCAGCCGGTCCGGTCCCTGGCCACCCCGTAGCCGCCGAGGAGTCACAGACTCCTTGAAACACGCGTGTCCTGGGTGAGTTGGTGACCCCTCGGCGGTCGGGGGTACTATCTCCGTCGTCCCGCCCCGGGACCTGCGGATGTAGCTCAGCTGGTAGAGCGCGACCTTCCCAAGGTCGATGTCGCGAGTTCGAATCTCGTCATCCGCTCCACGCTCCACATCCTCCCCGACCCGGCAGCGGCGGCCCGGCAGCAGCAGCCGAACCCCAGAGGTACGGCTAGGCTTCTGTGATGCCGATCCCCGACTTCATCCGGGAGCTGCGCCGCCACATCGGCACCGCCGAGCTGTGGCTGCCCGGCGTCACCGCCGTCGTACGCCGCGGCGAAGACCTGCTGCTGGTGCAGCGCTCCGACACCGGCGAGTGGTCACCGGTGACCGGCATCGTCGAGCCGGGTGAGGACCCCGGGGTGACGGCGCGACGCGAGGCGCGGGAGGAGACCGGGGTCGAGATCAGCGTGGACCGGCTCGCCTGGGTGCACGCGTTGGCCCGGTCCGCGCACGTCAACGGCGACCTCGCGTCGTACCTCGACCACACCTTCGCCTGCAGCTATGTCGGCGGCGAAGCCCACGTCGGCGACGACGAGTCGCTGGCGGTGCGCTGGTGCCCGCTCGACGACCTGCCGCCGATGCGGCCCGACCTGCGCGCCCGCATCGACTGCGTGCTCGAGGACGACCCGGTCACCCGCTTCGCCCGCTGACCCGCGAACTATTCTCGCGGCATGGACGGACCCGTTGCCTTCAGTGGCTTTCCCGTTGCGGCGCTGGACTTCTACGACGATCTCGAGCTGGACAACACCAAGTCGTTCTGGACCGCCCACAAGGAGGTCTACGAGACCTCCGTGAAGGCGCCGATGGCCGCGCTGGCGGCCGCCCTCGAGCCGGAGTTCGGCGCCGCCAGGATCTTCCGGCCCTACCGCGACGTCCGCTTCGCCAAGGACAAGACCCCGTTCAAGACCCACCAGGGCGCGTTCGTCGCATCGGGTCCGTCGACCGGGTGGTACGTCCAGGTCGGCGCCCCGGGCGTGCGCGTGGGGGTCGGCTTCTACGAGGCCGGCTCGTCGCGGCTCGCGGCCATCCGCGAGGCGGTCGCCGAGGACCGGCGCGGCAAGCAGCTCGCGCGGATCGTCACCCGGCTGGCGAAGCAGGGCTGGGAGGTGGGCGGTGACACGGTCAAGACCTCGCCGCGAGGGTACGACGCCGACCACCCGCGGATCGACCTGCTCCGGCACAAGTCGCTGACGCTCGGCCGGTCCTACGGGTTCGAGCCGGTCATCCACACCGCCGAGCTGCTCGACCGGGTGCGGGAGGACTGGCGCGCAGCACGTCCCTTCGTGGAGTGGGTGGGAGCGAACGCCCGGGAGTGAGCCTCGCTCAGGCGCCCGGGTTCTCCTCCACCTCGAGCACCACCGGCCCGTCGGGCACGACGGGCACGACGGACGCAGGTGCCCGGACCTGCGTCGCGAGCCGGGCGAGGTCGGCGCGCGCATCGAGCGGCAGTCCCGCCTCGGCGGAGAGCGCGTCGACCAGGTCGCGGGCGACGTCGCGCACCTTGACGTTGAGATGCTGGGAGTAGCCGCGCAGCAGGGCGAACGCCGCGTCCGCGTCGAGGGCGTAGGACGCCATCAGCGCGCCCTTGGCCTGCTCGATCACGGGACGGCTCTGTCCGATCAGCTCCATGGCGTGGTCCACCTCGACGGCGGTGGTCCGACGTACCTCCTCGGTCACGTCGACGACGTGACCGGTCACCGCCAGCACGCGGCCGTCGTCCCCGCGCTCGCCGGCGAGGGTGGTGAGCACCTGCCGGACGGCACCGTGGGCGTCCAGCACCCGGTGCCACAGTGAGCTCGGGACACCGATGCCGCACACCTGCGCGAGGTAGCCCACGAAGGCGTCGCGGTCGTCCGGGTGCTGGCGGGAGACCATCAGCCCGGTGGTCGGGACGACCTCACCGGGGCCGAGCCCGTAGACCGTGTAGGCATGCTCCGACCACGTCCAGGTGCCACTCCCGGTGGCGAAGCGGAGGGCGCCGCAGCACTCGGTGTTCAACGTCGACACGACCAGCCTCGGTGGGTGCTTGCTCGACTGTGGGCTCAACCTCGCAGGGATCGTAGCCGAGACTCAGTGCGGCTGCCAGGCATCCTCGGACTGGGTCCGCGAGGTGACCGCCCTGGGCAGCTTGCCGTCGGCGAGCGAGCGGATGCTGACCTGCTCGAAGACGTCGCGGAGGCTGCTGCGCGCGGCGATCCAGACGTGCTGGAGCACCTCGGCGGACTCGTTGTAGGACACCGACTCCGGACGCAGCCCGTAGACGCTGACCAGGGGTCCGTCCACGGCGCGGATCACGTCGGCGACACTGACGGTCGCCGGCTCGCGGGCCATCCGCCAGCCGCCGGACTGGCCGCGCTGGCTCATCACCACGCCGGCCCGGCGCAGGTCGGCGAGGATCGCCTGGAGGAAGCCGTGCGGGATCTCCTGCAGCCGCCCGAGCTCCTCGGCGCTCACCGGCGAGCCGTCCTTGCGGCCGGCCAGCTCGATCAACGCCCGCAGGGCGTAGTCGGACTTCGCGGAGACTCGCATGGGCTAAGTCTGTCAGACAACTACACAACTCGTCGGGCTGCCACGACCGAGTGCTCCTCAGCCGACGGTGAGGGTGACGCCGCCCCACGAGCTGTTGGCGTAGCCCTTGGGGTTCCAGACCTGCGACGCCGTCGCCGGCTGGGTGGCGCCGGTGGTGTCCCACGCGCGCACCGAGATCCTCACCTCACCCGGCGGCAGGTCGACACGGGCGTGCCACAGCCGCCAGCACCAGGGCCCCTCCGAAGCCTCGAGCTCCGCCTGGGCCCAGCCGGCCCCGCCGTCGAGGGAGATCTCGACGCGGGCCACCCCGCGATCGTCGCCGGCGTAGGCGTAGCCCCGCACGTCGTGGCTCCCGGCTGCCAGCCGGGCATGGTCATCGGGCACCAGCACGTCGCAGCTCAGCGCCACCGGACCGAGCGTGAGCCCGGCTCCCGGGGGCGCCGCGTCGTAGTCGGCGTCCGCAGGCATCAGCCGGTAGGCGACCGCCTGGAAGTAGCCCGCCGAGGGCTCGCTCAGCACACTGATCCGCTGCACCCACTTCACGCTGCGCGCACCGATCCACCCTGGCACCACGACCCGCACCGGTGCACCGTGCACCGGAGGCAGGTCCGCGCCGTTCATGCCCCAGGCGAGCAGCACCTCGGCGCCCTGCGCCTTGGCGAGAGGGATCGACGCACCGTAGGTCTGGGGCGGCGAGGCGGCCTCCGCCCGGTCGGGCGCCTCGAAGGCGACGTGCGCCGCGCCGTGGGCGATCCCGGCTGCTGCGAGCACATCGGCGAGGGACACACCGGTCCACCGGGCCGTGGAGGTCGCGCCGGGTCCCCACGGGTCCTCACCGGGGATGTCGCGCACCTCGAGCAGGGCCGCACGCCGGTTGCCAGCGCACTGCAGGGTCGCGGCGACCGTGTGGTGCTCGAAGCGTCCCTTGAGCTCGTCGAGCCCGAGGTCGAGAGCGTCGTCGACGAGGCCGTCGACCTTCAGTCGCCACCCCGCCGGGTCGAGGACCGGCACCGTCCCGTGGTTGCGGCTGTAGAAGGTGTCCAGCGGGGTGATCGACCGGCCGGCCAGGGCGGTCCGGGACGGCTCGGCGTTGTAGGGCTCCACGCCGTGCACGACGGTGTCTGCTCGCTTGCCCCACATGGCGCTGCCTCCCGAAGCCCGGACGCCCGGCAGCTGCGGGGCGTCGCAGGGATCCTCGCAGAGAGCACCGTCCAACAGGGTGAAGGTGTATGAACACGTGTTCATCTCGTCCGGGTCGGCTAGGCTGGAGCCGTGGTTCACGCGGTCGCAGGGCACCTCTCGGCAGCAGCCGACCTCGACGCGCGCACGGCCAAGCTGGTGGCCACCACGATGCAGGCCCTCTCCACTCCCAGCCGGCTGCTGATCCTCGGGCGGCTCCGGCGCGGTCCGGCGACGGTGGGTGAGCTGTCCACCGACGTCGCGATGGAGCAGAGCGCGGTCTCCCACCAGCTGCGGCTGCTCCGCAACCTGGGCCTCGTCGAGGGCGAGCGAGACGGCCGCAGCATCGTCTACCGGCTGTACGACGACCATGTGGCCGAGCTCCTCGACCAGGCGGTCTTCCACAGCGAGCACCTCCGGCTCGGCTCGGCGGACCTGCCGTGAGGGGCGCACGCTGATGGGTCACGACCACGGGGGCACCGGCTCGGCCGACCACCGCGGGCGTCTGGTCGCGGTGCTCGCGGTCACCGTCGTGGTGCTCGCCGTCGAGGTGGTCGGCGCCCTGGTGTCCGGCAGCCTCGCGCTGCTCGCCGACGCGGGGCACATGCTCACCGACGTCGCCGGCCTGACGCTGGCTGTCGTGGCCTCGGCGCTCGCTCGCCGTCCGGCCACCGACGCCCGCACCTGGGGCTACCGCCGGGCCGAGGTGCTGGCCGCAGCCGCGCAGGCAGCGGTGCTGCTCGCCGTCGGCGGCTTCGTGCTCGTCGAGGGGGCGCAGCGGCTGTTCCACCCCCCGGCCGTCACCTCCGCGGCGATGGTGGCCTTCGGCGTGGCCGGCCTGGTCGGCAACGCGGTCGGGCTGCTCCTCCTCGCCGGCGGGCGGCACGCGAACCTCAACATGCGCGCCGCGTTCCTCGAGGTCGCCAACGACGCGCTGGGGTCCCTGGCCGTGATCGTCGCAGCGGTGGTCATCGCCACGACCGGCTGGCTGCGTGCCGACGCGATCGCGTCCCTGCTGATCGGCGTGCTCATCGTGCCGCGCACGCTGAGGCTTCTGCGCGAGAGCGTCGACGTGCTCCTGGAGTCCACGCCCAAGGGACTCGCGCTCTCCGACGTGCGGGCGCGGATCCTCGCGCTCCCGCACGTGCACGACGTCCACGACCTGCACGCCAGCCAGGTGGCGACCGGTTTGC
>JBDTXF010000210.1:0-5976 GCA_040006355.1 Nocardioidaceae bacterium
CGCCAGCATCAGCATCGAGAACGGGTCGGTCGACGGGGTCGCCACGGCCGCGAACACGAACGTGCCGACCACGATCCACGGGCGGTAGTTGCCGAGCGTCTTGCCGGAGACGACCCCGGCCAGGTTCAGCAGCACCACGAAGAGCGGGATCTCGAAGGCGACCCCGAAGACCAGCAGCATCCGGGTCATGAACGAGAAGTACTCGCCGAACTCGACCAGGTTGGTCAGCCCGGACGGGGTGAACCCGATCAGCACCGCGAGGCCCTTGGGGAGCACATAGTAGCCGACCGCCACGCCGACGAAGAACAGCGGTCCGGCCACGGCCGTGAACAGCCGGGTCCAGCGCCGCTCGTGCGCGTGCAGACCGGGCACGATGAAGGCCCAGATCTGGTAGAGCCAGTAGGGGCTGGTGACCACGACCGCGGCCAGGCCCGACAGCTTCAGCTGCAGGAGGAGCGGCCCGCCGACCCCACCGATGGTAGGGATGGTCTTGGTCCCCGGCAGCTGGGCGATCGCCGTCTTGTAGGGGTCGAAGACGACGGCCAACAGCTGGTCGTAGAAGAACAGCGCCGCGACGACCGCGACGAGGAGCACCAGCACCACCCGGAGGAGCCGGGCGCGCAGCTCCCGCAAGTGGTCGGCCAGAGCCATCCGGCCGTCGTCGGCCCGCGGTCCCTGCGGGTTGGCGCGGAACAGCCCCAGGACCCCGATGACGGACATGTCAGCCCAGCGGGAGGGACGCGGAGGTGCCGGTCACCGCTCGGAGTCGGGGCGCGGCTGGTCGACCGGGGTCGGGGTCTCGAGGCGCTGGGCCGCCTCGGCGCGTCGCTGCGCGTCGAGCTGGAGCTGTGCCTCGGTCTTCTCCGAGTCCTTGACGTCGTCATCGTCGTCGTCGAGCAGGCCCTTGGTCTCGGCCTTGAAGATGCGCAGGGCGCGGCCGCTGCCGCGGGCCAGCTCGGGGAGCTTCTTGGCGCCGAAGAGCAGCACCACGACCAAGAGGATCAAGATGATCTCGGTCGGGCCGAGGTTGCCGAGGAGCGGAACTGCTACCGGAGACATGTGATCCTTCTTCGATGGTGGGTGCGGAGCCCATGCTACGCGCCCGTGCGAAACACCCGGGTCAGGAGTAGTTGGCGAGCGCCTCGAGGGCGACCGAGCGGACGGTCTCGGCCAGCCCGGCCGGCTCGAGGACCTCCGCGGACGCGCCGAGCCGCAGCATCAGCTGGACCAGCCAGGCCGGGTCCCCGACCCGCAGGCGCACGGTGAGCCCTCCCCCGCGCTCGTTCCGGCTGCTCTCCACCGGGTGGTACTCCGCGACCCAGCGGGCGGTCGGGTCCAGCCGCAGCGTGACCAGCAGGTCGGTCCCGGACGGCTGGAAGATCCCGGCCGCGAGGTCACGCGGCTCGAGGCCGTCGTGTCGCTCCACCGGCGTGTCGAGCACCTCCGCGCTCGAGATCCGGTCGACCCGGAACAGTCGCTGGTCCTCGGCGAGGTGGCAGTAGGCGTCGAGATAGGTGTTGCCGTCGGCCGTGACCACCCCCAGCGGGTCGACCACCCGCTCGGTGGTCTCGTCGCGGGTGGGCACGTAGTAGTCGAGCCGCACCTGACGCTGGTCCGAGACGGCCCGGGAGAGCCGGTCCCGCAGCTCGTCGACCTGCCTCTGACGCTCCGGCAGCCGGATGTCGACCTCGGCCGCCTGCGCCGCACCGTCGCCGGCGGCCGCCTCGAGCTTGCCCAGGGTGCGGTCCACGATCGGACGGACGTCGTCGTCGCTGCCCTCGCGCAGCGCCCGAAGCGCGACGATCAGCGCCGAGGCCTCCGAGCTGTCGAGCCTCAGCGGCCGGCTGAGGTAGTCCGCGTTGGACACCCGGATCACCCCGTCGCCCTCGAGAGCGTCCATGTCCACGTCGATGAGGTCGCCCATCCCGAGGCCGGGCAGGCCGCAGAACCAGAGCACGTTGAGGTCCTTCACGATCTGCGAGGGCGGCACCCCGAAGTCGGCCGCGGCCTGGTCCAGGGACACCTCGCGGCGCGACTGGATGTAGGGCACCAGCGCGAGCAGCCGCGCGACCTGGTCACGGGCGCCGGTCACAGCGTCACCTCCTGAGCCCGTGCGGCCTCCTGCAGCCGGCGTACGACGGACTCGCGGACCTCCGCAGGCGCCACCACCACGACCTCGGCGGCGTAGCCGAGGACCTCGTCGGCGAAGGCGTCGGCGGCGCCGTACGTCGCCCTCAGCCGTTCCCAGCCCTCCGGTGCCTCACCGCCCGTCGGCTGCGCGTGCCGTCTCAGGCCGTGGGCGGCCCCGCTGCGGACCAGCACCTCGGCGGTCCGGTCCGCGGGAGGCGGGGCCAGGGAGCGGGTGATGGCGCGCAGGTCGGTCCCCGGTGGTACGTCGAACGAGCCGGGCGTCCCGTCGTCGACGACGTCGCCCTGCACCCGGGACAGCCGGAACACGCGAGGCTGGGAACGGTCGGTGTCGTGGCCGACGACGTACCAGCGGCCGCGGGAGCTGACCACCCCCCACGGCTGCAGGTGCCGGGTGGTCGCGCGCACCGCCGAGGAGCGGCGGTAGTCGAAGCGCACCGGGGTGCGGGTGCGGGTGGCGTCCCAGAACGGCTCGAAGGCGGGTTCCTCGGCGGTCAGCTGCGGCTGGACCACGCTCAGGGCGGCCCGGTCGACGCTCACCCCGGCGGCCTTGAGCTTGACCAGCGCGTCGGAGGTGGCCGACGCGAGCCCGGCGTGCTGCCACACCCGCGCGCCCAGCCCGATCACCGCGGCCTCCTCGGGGGTGAGGTCGATGTCGGGCAGCTCGAAGGCCGACCGCTCGATCCGGTAGCCCGGCTCGTCCTCGAAGCCCTGGTCGACGTAGCCGACCTCGATCGGGATCCCGAGGGAGCGCAGCTCCTCCTTGTCCCGCTCGAACATCTTCTCGAAGGCCTCGTCGCCGGCTTCGCGGTAGGGCTCGACGACCTCGCGCAACCGGGCCTTGGACACATAGGTCCGCGAGACGAGCAGCGTGATCATCAGGTTGAGCAGGCGCTCGCTCTTGCGCGCGGTCATGTCACTCCTCGACGGGTTCACCTCGCGTGAACCTACCCCAGCCGGACGGCGCCGGTCAGGAGTCCGTGCCGAGGACGTCGACGACGAAGGCCAGCGTGGAGCTGGCGGGGATCCCCTGCTGGGCGCGCGCACCGTAGGCCTGTCCCGGCGGCGCGATGATCAGCACCCGACTGCCCTGCTTGAGCCCGGGGATGACCTTGTCCCAGGCCGGGATGAGGCCGTTGACGCCCACCCCGAACGGTGCCGGAGCACCCCGGGTGAAAGAGGAGTCGAAGGGCTTCTTCGAGCCCCAGACCGCGCCGTAGTAGTTGAAGGTGACCAGTCGGCCCGCCTTGGCGACGGGACCCGTGCCCTTGACCAGCGTGATGACCTGCAGCTTGGTGGGGGCCTTCTTCGGGGACTTCGAGAAGTCCAGGCCGGTGACCCGACCGGCCTGCTCCTTGACCACCGGGGCGCTCGCCGGGGCGGCGACGGTCTTGCCCTTGGGGCCGGGGATCACGTTCGTGGGCTCGACGGAGAGCACGTCGATGACGAACAGCACGGTCTCGGTCGTCTTCAGCTTCAGCTGAGGCGCGCCCGCGGCACCCCAGACGTCCTTCACAGTGGCGGCGATGGCCACCCGGGACCCGCGCGGCTTGCCGACCAGACCGTCGATGATCACCTTGAAGAACTGGTTCTCCTGCATCGACACCTGCGTCGGGGTGCCCTGGTCGGTGCTGCTGTAGAGCTTCTTCCCGTCGGAGCCCTTGGCGAGGAGGATGTTGAACATCGCCTTCTTGTTGGCGAGCACCGGGTTGCCGTTCCCGGCGGAGACCACCTCGACGGTCGGCTTGGTGACCTTGACGGCCGGGTCGACGCTGACGACCGGTTCCTTGCCGAAGGCGCCGCTCACCTTCAGCCCGGAGATCGTGTCGCCCATGTCCACGGAGCCCTTGATGTCGCCGGAGGCACTCGTGCCGCCGCACGCAGAGACGGTGAGCAGGAGCAGGAAGGCAGCCAGCAGGGCAAGCAGACGACGCACGGAGAGACACCTCGAGATAGGGGGGAGCTCCCACGATAGCGGGACCTCCTGAGAGGACTCCGGCTGGTGGCTCCGCGTGGAGCCGGCCTACATGCCCTCGATCAGCTTCTGGACCCGCTCGTCGTGCGCCCGGAACGGGTCCTTGCAGAGCACCGTGCGCTGGGCCTGGTCGTTCAGCTTGAGGTGCACCCAGTCGACCGTGAAGTCGCGTCGGCGCTCCTGGGCGCGCTTGATGAACTCCCCTCGCAGCCGGGCCCTGGTCGTCTGCGGCGGGACGGACTTGGCCTCGAAGACCTGAAGGTCGGTGGTCACCCGGGTGACGGCGCCGCGTGCCTCGAGCAGGTAGTAGAGGCCCCGGCCGCGCCGGATGTCGTGGTAGGCGAGGTCGAGCTGGGCGATCCGTGGGTGGCTCAGCGGGAGGCCGTGCTGCTCGCGGTAGCGCTCGATCAGCTTCCACTTGATCACCCAGTCGATCTCCCGCTCCACCAGGCCGAAGTCCTCGGACTCGACGGCCTTGAGCGCGCGCTCCCACAGGTCGAGGGCGCGGGCGATCACCGGCGTCTCGATCTCGCGACGGTCCACGAAGTCCCGCGCGCGGGTGAGGTACTCCTGCTGGATGTCGAGGGCACTGGCCTCACGACCGTTGGCCAGACGCACCTTGCGGCGACCGGTCATGTCGTGAGAGATCTCCCGGATCGCCCGGATCGGGTTCTCCATCGTGAGGTCGCGCATCACCACCCCCTCCTCGATCATCCGGAGGACGAGGTCGCAGGTCGCCACCTTGAGCATCGTGGTGGTCTCGCTCATGTTCGAGTCGCCGACGATCACGTGCAGGCGGCGGTAGCGCTCGGCGTCGGCGTGCGGCTCGTCGCGGGTGTTGATGATCGGGCGGGACCTCGTGGTGGCGCTCGAGACGCCTTCCCAGATGTGCTCGGCGCGCTGGCTGACCGAGTACATCGCGCCACGCGGGGTCTGGATCACCTTCCCGGCGCCCACGATGATCTGCCTGGTCACCAGGAACGGGATCAACACGTCCGCGAGCTTGGAGAACTCGCCGTGCCGGCTGACCAGGTAGTTCTCGTGGCAGCCGTAGGAGTTCCCGGCCGAGTCGGTGTTGTTCTTGAACAGGTAGACGTCGCCGGCGATGCCCTCGTCGTGCAGCCGGCGCTCGGCGTCGACGAGCAGCCCCTCGAGGACCCGCTCCCCCGCCTTGTCGTGCGCCACCAGGTCCACGATGTCGTCGCACTCGGGGGTGGCGTACTCCGGGTGGCTGCCGACGTCGAGGTAGAGCCGGGCGCCGTTGCGGAGGAAGACGTTGCTGCTGCGGCCCCAGGAGACCACCTTGCGGAAGAGGTAGCGGGCAACCTCGTCCGGCGAGAGGCGCCTCTGCCCGCGGAACGTGCAGGTGACGCCGTACTCGTTCTCGATCCCGAAGATCCGGCGGTCCACGTGCTCACCCTAGGCGCACCCACCAACCCATCGGCCCGTTTGTGGCCGATCCCCGCGTGTTGGTCCGGTTGTGGCGCCTGGCTGCAGGTCTACCCGGCGTGTCGGTGCAGGGATCGGCCACTCCCGGGCAGGCTGAACCGGGTGTACAGGCCCAGGGTATCGGGTTTGCCATCTCAATCAACCAGGCCAGGGATATTGCCAAGCAACTGGTGGCGAACGGTAAAGTCAGCCACGCCTATATGGGTATTTCTTACCAGCCGCTGACCCCGGCCATCGCCGCCCAGTTAGGCGTAACCATCAAAGACGGTGCGGTCCTGACGACAGTCCAGACTGGCACCCCGGCTTCTACCGCCGGCCTGAAAGCCGGTGACATCATCACCCAGGCTGACGGCAAGCACCTGGTCGGTGAATCGGCCCTGGGCGAGATTTTGAACGGCCACAAG
>JBDTXF010000211.1:0-5969 GCA_040006355.1 Nocardioidaceae bacterium
GCCTGCACCATCCGGATCCACTTGCTGGTCAGCCAGCAGAACGGGCACACCGGGTCGAAGTAGAAGCGGATGTCGGCCGAAGTCATGGTTCAACCGTAGGAGCCGGGCCAAGCGTTGGCGACCCGACGCCGGCCCATAGAGCGAGCAACACAAGCCATCCCGACCGCCAGCGTCGGGCAAGATGCGAGACCTCGCACGGCCCTTGGGCCCGTTCGGCCACGAAGGCCCAGCGACTTGACAGACTCGCACGCGACGCTATGGCCTACTCTCCGGCGCGTGCATCGCATCGCAAGCCGATCGGCTCGCGGCGCTCTCATTCCTCTGGGCACACCGACGCGGGCCCGACTTGGTGTCAGACTTGGACGATGAAAGCGGTAGAGGCCATCACCAACCTGCACACCGACGACGTCGAGCGTGCGAGGGAGTTCTTTCGGTGCCTCGGGCTGACCGAAGACGGAATGAACCAAGGTTGGGTGGCCCGGTTCACCTCCGCGGAATCGGGCGCGTGCGTCCAAGTCGTGACCCGAGATGCGACGGCGCCAGAAGACTCCGTCATGACCATCAAGGTCGACGACGTCGATGCCGCGTACGAGGAGGCGCAACAACTCGGCTATGAAATCGTGCACCCGATCACCAACGAGCCGTGGGGTGTCCGTCGATTCTTCGTCCGGAGCCCTGATGGACAAGTGATCAATGTCGCCCAGCATCGCTCGTGAGTGAAAGCTGCACCTCGGTCCCTTCAACGTCGCGGCACGCGCGGATGTCTTGCGACACCCGATTGACGAACAGGCGCTTGGCTGCCCGGCCCATCGAGGTAAGTCCCAGACTCGTTCAGCCGTTCGTCGTCGTTGAGGGATCGGCTTGCCGGACGGAATGGACCGGAACGTCGAGCCCAGAGCGGCCCGCGCTTGACACTCATACGCGGTGGTATGACCTCGACTAAATGCTTTGCAAGCGCTCCGCGCGCTACTCGCGCAGCAAGACGATGGCCGGGATGTGACAGCCCTCGGGCCTCACCGAGGCGCTGGCTTCTTTGAGTTCCTTACAGGTCATCGGCGAGGCGGCCATCGCCTGGTCGCCGAGCGCGCAGGTGCCGGCACGGGAGTTCAGTGCGATGTAGGTACGGACCGTGACCGGTGAGGCAAGATAGCCGTGTGAGTTTGAGCGGTGCAGTCCTCTTCGGTCGTGAGGCCGAGTTGCGCATCCTTGCCGGTCATGTTGAAGGGGTGAGTTCTCGAGGACGAGCGATCGGTCTGGTTGGCGCACCGGGGGTGGGTAAGAGCGCGCTACTGGCCGCGGTGGTCGAGCACGCGATGGGCCGCGACTTCACCGTTCTTTCGGCGAAGGGCAGCGAAGCGGAAACCCATCTTCCATTCGCCAGCTTGCACCAGCTGCTCCGCCCACTGTTGTCGCGCGTTGAGTTGCTGCCGGCTCGGCAGCGGGACGCGCTTCTCGCGGGTTTCGGCATGAATGACGTGCTCGATGGGGATCCGTTCCTGGTTTCACTTGCCACTCTTGAGCTGATTGCCGAGTCTGCGGGACGGACTCCGGTATTGGTGTCACTCGATGATTTGCACTGGATGGATCAACCCTCGATTGAGGCGCTGCTTTTTGTAGCGCGGAGGTTGTCGACCGAACAGGTGATCCTGCTCGGGTCGGCGCGTACCGAGCTCCTGACGATCGAAGCGGATCAAGCCATGGAGTGGTTGGAAGTAGGCAACTTGGACACAGGGTCGTCAGCGGCGTTACTCGACTCCCGGGTGCCGGACCTGTCTGCGGCGCTGCGGGCTCGAGTGCTCCGCGAGGCGGACGGTAATCCGCTCGCGTTGCTCGAGTTCCCGGTGGCGGTGCGATCAGGACGATTCGGATGGACCGAGCTCGGCGAGCACCTCCCGATGACGGCGCGCCTCGAGCGGGCGTTCGCCGCGCGCGCGGAGAGTCTGGATGCCGCAGTTCGCGTGGTGCTCCTTGTTGCCGCCGTTGAGGATGGTGATGATCTCAACGAGGTGCTCGCGGCCACGGCAATCGTTCTTGGCTCGCCGGTAGATCGTGCGATGGCACAGCCGGCGTTTGACCACGGTTTGCTGAGGTCGGACGGTGAGACCTTCCAGATCGGACATCCGCTGGTGGGTTCCGCTCTTCGGCAGGCCGCATCGATCACTAGTCGGCAGCAGGCTCACGCGGCGCTGGCTCGGGTTCTTGCTGTGCAATCGGACCGAGCCGCGTGGCATCGGGCGGCTTCGGTGTCGGAGCCCGATGAGCAGATCGCGGCGGAACTGGAGAAGGCGGCGGGCAATGCGCGACGCCGTGGCGCGGTGGTGTCAGCGGTTACCTGGCTTGAGCGGGCCGCTGCCCTCAGCCCAGATCCGACCTTGAGGGTGGGGCGCCTGCTCAGTGCGGCCGAGCTTGCGTTCGAGCTGGGCCGTTACAGCCAGGTCGAGGACATCAAGGCCAAGGTTGTGCAGATGACCCTGCAGGTCCGCGATCAGTCAAGACTGGCGTGGCTCGAAGGCGTATTCCACGACGGCTCGACCGGTGAACCTGCCGAAGTCAGGCGGCTGATGGACCTGGCTGACCACGCCCTGGGCACGGACGATGTGGATCTCGCGGTGCAGCTCTTGGTTGGCGCCGGGCGCCAAACATGGTTCCGCGACCCCGGCCCAGACCTCCGGCGGGACATCGTCCGTTTGGCGCAGCGGGCGGCGCTGCCCGACGACGACCCGCGTCTGCTGGCCATCTACGCGGTCACGGAGTCCCACGAGCGCGGGCCGTTCGTCATCGGGCAACTCGCGCAGTGGCCTTCCGATGCCCATGGAAGACCAGACGCGGCCGGTCTCTTGGGCGTCGCGGCGTTCTGCACAGGGAACTTCGACCACGCGGTCAGGTTTCTGTCGAACCCGGTGGAGATCCTGCGATCACAAGGCCGCTTCAGCCTGCTCGCTGAAGCCTTGACGATCAGCGCCTGGGCAGCAATCTATCTAGGCGAGTTCGATCGTGCCCGCTCAGCGGACGAGGCGATGCGAATGGCCGACGAGACCGGTCAATCCGTTTGGGCCGCGACGGCACGTATCGCGGTGGCCACCCTGGATGCGGTCCAGGGCTGCGACACGGACGAGTCCTTGCTCATCGAGGCTGAGCGGGTGGCTCTTCGCACCCCCATCGCGGCGTCCTCTCTCCTCGCTGGCATTCAGTTCGCTCGGGGTCTTGCCGAGCTCGGAGCGGGTCGATACGAACAGGCCTACGGTGAGCTTCGAAGGGTGTTCGATCCGGTTGATCCCGCCTTCCATCGCGTCCAGCAGTTGTGGACGCTGAGCTACTTGGTGGAGGCCGCCACCCACACAGGGCGTCAGGGCGACGCGCAGGTGCTTCTGGTCGCGATGGAACAGATCGCCGGCGATGCTCCTGCCTTGGCGGGTTCGGTTGCCTTGGAGTACTCGCGAGCTGTGCTGGCCGACGACTCCTCCGCTGAGGCATTTTTTCGGGTCGCCCTCAACGGCGCGAGTGGCCGATGGCCGTGGCATCGTGCTCGTCTGGAACTGGCCTACGGTTCGTGGTTGCGGCGACAGCGTCGGGTAGTTGATTCTCGGATCTCGCTGCGTACGGCCCGCCGGGCCTTCGATGCTGTGGGTGCGCGTGCTTGGGCCCAACGAGCCGCCCAGGAACTCCGTGCGACCGGCGAACGGGGGCGGCAATCCACGCGGAAAGCCAGGGAGCTGTTGTCGCCGCAGGAGGCTCAGATCGCTCAGCTGGCTGCGCAGGGGCTATCCAACCGGGAGATCGGACAGCGTCTGCATCTCTCACATCGCACGGTCAGTTCCCATCTTTACCGCATCTTTCCCAAGCTCGGCGTCACCTCGCGGACGCAGCTGGGGAAGGCCCTGGCAAGCACCGTCGACACGGCTACGCCGGCGGCACATTAAGTCATCTGACGCTAGACGGCGCCAGCGGTTGACTTCATTGAGACGACCGTACTCACCGCGATGACCGAAGCCGGCAGTGACCACGCCGTTCTAGCGTCGTGGTACAGCCTCCGGTCTTAGTCCCGGTTCGAACCCGACCATCCGGCAACCCTCAACAAGGAGCATCATGAACCGCGTACCGGACTCCGAACTCGTCCTCGTCCCGGGCGGCACATTGATCACCGCTACCCCCGATGAGGGCCGAGCGCTCGCCTTCACCTTGGCCCGACACAGCATCCACAACATTCAGCCTGATCTCGATGCACTGAAAGCGGGTCGGCCGATCTACTCGGTCAACCCCGACAGCCTCATTGCCGCCAGCCAGGTCGTCGCGATCGAGTTCCAGACGATCGCGGCCGCCAACAACTACTGGCGTCCGTGATCCGCCGGCTCCGCAGGGGCCAGGCACCACACGGACACACCCCGTGTTCACGCTGAGCTCGGCGGCAGTAGTCGCCGCCGTGGCGCTGATCGTCCCGCTCAGCCTCAAGCTCGCCCACGTCCTCGTCCCGTCGATCGTCGCCGAGATCCTGCTCGGAATCTTCATCGGGCCGCAGGTATTGGGCTGGGCCCAACTGGACGAACCGGTGCGCGTTCTGTCCATGATCGGGCTGGCATTCCTGTTGCTGCTGGCTGGCCTGGAAATCGAGTTCAACCGGCTGCGTGGACGAGTTCTCTGGCTGACGTCGTTCGCCTTTGCCACATCGTTCACGCTCGCCGTCGCGCTGGGACTTCTTCTCCGGGCTGGTGGACTGGTGCGCTCGCCTTTGCTGATCGCGGTGATCCTCTCCGCGACCAGCCTGGGGGTGATCCTTCCGGTACTCAAGGACGCCGGGCAGGTCGAAACCCCGTTTGGCCAAGTCGTCGTGGCGGGCGCTTCGATCGCAGAAGTGGTCCCGATCGTGGTGCTGTCCCTGTTGTTCTCAGAGCACTCTGCCGGAATCGGTTCCCAACTTGCGCTGCTGGTGACCTTCATGGCCTTTGTTGGGGCCGTCGGCCTGGTCATCATCGGCGCCGAGAGGTCACGGCGGATCTCTCAAGTACTTCTCGGGCTTCAGGAGACCACGGCCGAGATTCGAGTGCGAGGCGCCTTCGCCCTACTGATGCTGTTCGCCGCGCTCGCAGCCAACTTCGGTCTGGAAGCCATCCTCGGCGCGTTCCTAGCCGGAGCGACCCTCAAACTCCTCGACCGGGACGAGCAAATGACCCATGCCTTGCTCAGGGTCAAGCTCCAGGCCGTGGGGTTTGGCGTATTCGTCCCCTTCTTCTTCATCTCCACCGGCATTAACCTTGACGTTCGCAGTCTCCAACATCCCTTGGTGCTGGCGAGGGTTCCGATCTTTCTGCTGGCGCTGCTGATCGTCCGTGCCCTTCCGGCCCTCTTCTACCGGCCACTGGCCCAACGTCCAGCGCAACTCATCGCGGCCGGCCTGCTCCAAGCAACGTCCCTGAGCATCCCGGTGGTCGCCGGACGGATCGGCGTTGACCTGGGACTGATCCAAGCCGCCAACTACGCCGCCCTCGTCGCTGCCGGTCTCCTCTCCGTCCTGATCTTCCCGCTACTGGCCACACCGCGGCTGCGCTCAGTTGAACGCACAGGCAGGGACAACCCCGCCGAGGTTGCAGAAACCGCGGAGTAGGTGACTCGGCTCCCCTCATCCCGGATCGACTGCCGGTTATGACTGTCCGGCTGAATGTCAGATCACCGGTCAAGCCGCTGTTCGCTTGCGCAACGGTCAAGACCCGACCATGCCGCCGATCCCCGCTTGAGCGGAGAGTCTTTCTGGGCGATAGGACTCATCGCCAGGCTGACGGGATTGGCCGCTAATCGAAGGCCCACGGGCGGACGCGGGAGCTCTTTCCTGCTTGCGACCGGACTTCGCCTCGCACGCCCTCGCTCGCGAGACCACGATCCGTCGATCGCTTCAAAAAGGTGTGCGAAATAGGTGTGCAGGCGTCGCCTGACAAGGCGAGAGGCCGTCTCCCTGAACGGAAAACGGCCTCTGACCT
>JBDTXF010000212.1:0-5933 GCA_040006355.1 Nocardioidaceae bacterium
GCGGGTCAGCCCGATCCCCTTGAGCAGGATGCCGCCCCGGGCCGTCTCGGTGACGGCCAGCTGGACCTGCTCGTATGCCAGCACCCGGCCCGCGCCGGACGGGCCCGAGTAGTCCCCCGGCTCGACCAGCTCGCCGTCGAGGTAGATGCCGTCCGTGCTGGACCAGCCCACGTGCAGCCCGTGCACCATGGCGATGTGCGCGATCATCCGCGAGGTCGTGGTCTTGCCGTTGGTGCCGGTGACCGCGACGACCGGCACGCGTGGTCGCAGCGTGGTCGGGCCGGGCCCCAGCTCGCTGTCGCGTACGGCGTGGGCCGCCGCGCTGACCAGTGCCTCGAGGTCGGAACCGGGGCCGTCGACGAGCTCGGGCACGGCGAGCCCGTCGAGCACGTCGCCCACGGCCCGGCCCAGCGCCTCGGCGCGGAGCCGGTGCCGCCACGGGTAGGCGACGACCACCTGGTGCACGTCGTGGGTGGGCCGCATCCGGACCGCGAGCCGGGTGGTGCCGGCCTCGCCGGCGATCTGGCGCACGAGGCGCCCGATGGCGCGGGCGGCGAAGCGCTGGCGGAAGCCGCTGCCCGGGTCGCCCGGGCGGACCTGCCGCAGCCCGATCCGGGTCGCGAAGCGCCGCGCCACCTGCTCGGACGCCTCGACCAGCTGGGTCAGGTCCAAGGTGAGCTTGACCGCGGCGCGCGGGAAGTACAGGTTGGGTCCCTCGAGGACCCTCAGCTCGACGAGTGCGGAGGTCACGCGCGCAGGCTACCGAAGCCTGCCGAGACCTCGCTCGGCGCTCACGCCCCCATGGCGTGGTAGCCGCCGTCGACGTGCACGATCTCGCCGGTGGTGGCCGGGAAGAAGTCGCTGAGCAGCGCGACCACGGCCTGGGCGGCGGGCTGGGTGTCCGTCTCGTCCCAGCCGAGCGGCGAACGGTCGCTCCACATCGACTCCAGCTCCTCGAAGCCGGGGATCGCCTTCGCGGCCAGCGTCTTGAGCGGACCCGCGGAGACCAGGTTCACCCGCACGCCGTGGGGGCCGAGGTCGCGGGCGAGATAGCGCGAGCAGGACTCCAGCCCGGCCTTCGCCACGCCCATCCAGTCGTAGGCCGGCCAGGCGACCGTCGCGTCGAAGGTCAGCCCGACCACCGAGCCGCCGGTGCCCATCATCGGCAGGCAGGCCGTCGAGAGGGACGCCAGCGAGTAGGCCGAGACCTGCACCGCCTGGGCCACGTCCTCCCAGGGGCCTTGCAGGAACTTGCCGCCGAGGAGCGTCTCGGGGTTGCCGTAGGCGATGGAGTGCACGACCCCGTCGAGTCCGTCGACGTGCTCGCCGAGCAGCTCCGGCAGCCGCCGGAGGTGCTCCGGGTCGGTCACGTCGAGCTCGATCACCGGCGCCGGCTGCGGAAGCCGTCCCACGATCCGCCTGGTGATGCCGAGCGCCCGGCCGAAGTTGGAGACCACCACGCTCGCCCCCTGCTCCTGCGCGACCCGGGCGACCGCGAAGCCGATGGAGCTGTCCATCGTCACGCCCGCGACGAGGATCCGCTTGCCCTCGAGAATGCCCATGCTCGTCGAACTCCTTCGTAGTGGTGTCGTGCCCGGTCGTGCCTGTGCTCGGTCAACTGTGCCCGGTGCTGGCCGGACTCTCTCAGTGACCCATCCCGAGGCCGCCGTCGACCGGGATGACGGCGCCGGTGACGTAGGCGGCACCGTCCGAGCCCAGCCACTGGACCACCGAGGCGACCTCCTGGACCGACGCGTAGCGCCCGAGCGGGATCTGCGCCTTGTAGGCGCGCTGGGTCTCCTCGGGCAGCACCGCGGTCATCTCGGTCTCCACGAAGCCGGGAGCCACGACGTTGGCGGTGATCGAGCGGCTGCCCAGCTCGCGGGCCAGGGACCGTGCCATGCCGACCAGACCGGCCTTGCTCGCGGCGTAGTTGACCTGTCCCGCCGAGCCGAGCAGGCCGACGACCGAGGAGATGAAGATCAGCCGGCCGCGCCGCATCCGGAGCATGCCCTTGGCGGCGCGCTTGGCGACCCGGAAGGAGCCGGTCAGGTTGGTGTCGATGACCTTGCTCCAGTCCTCCTCGCTCATCCGCAGCATCAGGGTGTCCTGGGTGACGCCGGCGTTGGCGACGAGGATCTCCACGGGTCCGTGCGCGGCCTCGACCTCGGTGAAGGCCGCATCCACCGAAGCGGCGTCGGTGACGTCGCACCTCACGGCGAGGACGCCCTCGGGGGTGTCCCCGGAGCGGTAGGTGATGGCCACCTGGTCACCGCCGGCGACGAAGGCCTCCGCGATGGCGCGGCCGATGCCGCGGTTGCCACCGGTCACGAGCACGGATCTGCTCAACGCACTGCCTCTCGGTCGGGTCCCTGCTGCTGGTCGCACCGACGCTAGCGGCTACCGCCGGGTAGGCGGAATCGTCGCGGCGGCTCAGTCGTCCTCGAGACGGAAGCCGAGCTTGAGCCCGACCTGGAAGTGCTCGACCGTGTCGTCCTTGACCTGGCCGCGCACCTGGGTCACCTCGAACCAGTCGAGATGACGCAGCGTGCGCGAGGCCCGCTCGATGCCGTTGCGGATGGCCTGGTCGATGCCGTCCTGCGAGGTGCCGATGACCTCTGTGACGCGGTACACGCGGTTGGACATGTCACTCCTGGAGCGAGGCGGAAAGTGCAGGTGGTTGCCTGTGATAGTAGGTGCAGCCGTCGTACGGTGGGGACATGCCCACACAGCCGGAGCCCGTCCGGATCACGACTGCTCCGCGCAGCCATCGGGACGACATCGCGCTGCGTCAGCGTCGCTACCTGATCTCGATGAGCATCCGGACCGTGTGCTTCGTGCTGGCCGTGGTCAGCATCGGGCACTGGTTCTTGTGGGTGTTCCTCGCGGCCTCGTTCTTCCTGCCGACGATCGCGGTCGTGGTGGCCAACTCCCACGTGGCGCCCGATCCCGGCGGTCCCGACTACTTCGAGCCGGACCCGTCGGTCCGTGCGATCGGAGGCCCGGCCCGCCCCGGGCAGCCGCTCTAGACCGACGAACCAAATCTGACACGGTGTTGGTTCTGCCCTGACCCTCGTGCAACAATCTGCGCGGGCGAACTCAGTCTCCCCCGTCTGAGTTCGCCCCTCGTGCGGCGCCGGACGACTCCCCCCGTGGTCGTCCGGCGCCGTTCCAGCGCTCCCGTGGAGTCGCTGCGGACCGGCCCCGGCTAGCCTGGGCGCCATGTCGCTGACCTGCTCCGCCAAGGGCTGCCGAGGCGCTGCCACCTGGTCCCTCCTCTGGAACAACCCGACCCTGCACACACCCGAGCGCCGCAAGTCGTGGCTCGCCTGTGACGAGCACCGGGGCGGTCTGGCCGACTTCCTGGCGGCCCGTCGGTTCCTGCGCGACGTGCAGCCCCTGGCCGCGGACGCCACCGACACCGGAGCGGTCGGGGAACGCCCCCTGGCCGGGTAGCACAAAACGCCCACGGGCGTGCCGCGGTCGTCGATACTGGTGAGGCCTCGATCTGATCCGGAGGACCCATGGCTCGACGCTTCACCGCGCTCCTGGCGTCGCGCAGCAGCCGGTTCGACCTCAGCGTGTTCGCGCTGGGCCTCGCGTTGGTGGTCTACTCGACGTACGCCGTGGTGCGCGACGGCTCCACGCCGGGCATCGAGCAGCTGCTCGCGATCCCACTGATCGTGGTCATCGCGCGGTTCCCGATGGTCCTGGACAGCGGCGAGGGTGGCGTCGAGGTCGGCTTCGACTCCACGATCTTGATGTTCCTGCTCTGCACCGCCCCGCCCTCCGCGGCGCTCCTCGTGTGGTCCATGGGCATGCTGGTCACCCAGGCCACCACCAGCAAGCCGCCGATGGTCAGGCTGTTCAACATCGGCGTCGGCGTGGTCGGTGGTGCGGTGGCCGCCGCCACCGCCCGCCTGGTCGCCGGCGGGTCCCTGATGGGAGCGAACGGCAACCCCGCCATCACCCCGCTCACCCTGATCGCCGTGGCGGTCGCCGCCGCCTGCTACTTCGCCACCGACTTCCTGCTGTCCGCGGTGTCGGTCGCCGTCGAGACCGAGACCCGCGTGTCCACGCACCTGATCCAGCGCGGCACGCTCGTCGCGGTCGCGTGCTTCGTGCCCTTCGACTCCCTGGGCTACCTCGGCGCGGTGATCGTCGCCTACACACCGCGGTGGACGCTGATCCTGCTCGCCGTGCCGCTCGCCACGCTGCTGGTCGCCACCCGGGCTCTGACCCGCGGGTCCGAGAACGCGCGCCGGCTCAGCGTCCTGTTCGAGGCGGCGGGCCGGGCCCAGACGCTGTCCGACACGCGCCAGGTCCTCGACGCCCTCGAGGACGACGCCCGGCGCCTGCTCCGGATCAAGCAGGTCGAGGTGCGCTCCGCCCCTCCGGGCGCGAACGAGGTCGGCGCCCGGCTCAGTGACGGCCAGCGAGGGCAGTGGATCGTCGCCCCGCGCAGGCACCGGGCGCGCTCCACGACCACCGCGGACCGGGAGGCGCTCGAGGCGATGGTCGCGGTGTCCTCCGATGCCTTCGCCCGGCTGAGGCTCACCGACGACATGGCCCACCTGGCGCGGCACGACGTGCTGACGAACCTGCCCAACCGGGGTCTGCTGCTCGACCGCGTCGGGCACGCCCTGCAGATGTCCCGGCGCCGCAGCACCCGCATCACCCTGCTCTTCGTCGACCTCGACGGCTTCAAGCCGGTCAACGACCGGTTCGGGCACGCCGCCGGCGACGCGGTGCTCATCGACGTCGCGCAGCGGCTCACCTCGTGCGTGCGGGCCAGCGACACCGTCGCCCGGCTCGGCGGCGACGAGTTCGCCCTGCTGCTCGAGGACGTCCGCCCCGCGGAGGTGAGCTCGGCATGCGAGCGGATTCTCGCCGCGCTCTCCCGCGGAGTGCACGTCGCCGGCCACCAGCTGTCCCTCTCGGCCAGCATCGGGGTCGCCTTCGGAGACAGCAGCGAGACCGCCGAGAGCATGCTGCGCAACGCAGACCTGGCGATGTACGAGGCCAAGGCGCGCGGCAAGAACCAGTTCGTCGAGTACGAACGTGCGATCGGCCGCTCGAGACTGCAGCGCCTCGAGCTCGTCGAGTCGCTGCGCGCGGCGGTGGCCGCCGGGGACCTGAGTCTCGTCTACCAGCCCGTCGTCCGCACGGCCACCGGACGCATCACCGGCGTCGAGGCGCTGGCCCGCTGGAGGTCGAACGGCGTCGACGTGCCACCCGACGTGTTCATCCGGGTGGCCGAGGAGAGCGGGCTCGTGGTCTCGCTGGGCGGCGTGGTCCTCGAGCAGGCCGCCCGCGACGCGCCGGCGATCATGCGCGCCGCCGGTGGCGACATCAACATCTCGGTCAACGTCGCCGCCGCGCAGATGCGGGAACCGGACTTCGTCGCCAAGGTCGAGGACGCACGGTCCCGGATGGGCGGCGCCGGGCTGGTCATCGAGATCACCGAGCGGGACGGCATCGGCAACGACCAGGCGTCCATGGACGCCATGCACACCCTCGCTGCCCGCGGCGTGCCGTTCGCCATCGACGACTTCGGCATCGGCTTCTCCTCGATCGGCTACCTGCAGGACATGCCGGTGCAGATCATCAAGACCGACCTGTCCTTCTCGGAGAGCATCGACCGCGACGAGCGCTCCTGCGCGCTGCTGTGCTCGATCACGATGATGGGCCAGGCCCTCGGCCTCGACGTCGTCGTGGAGGGCATCGAGCGAGCCAGCCAGCTCGACCACCTGCGCGAGCACGTGCATGCCCCGTTCGCCCAGGGCTACCTCATGCACCGCCCGATGCCGCTCGAGCAGCTGCTGACGGTGATCGCCGAGAACCGGGCCCTGCCGGGCGTGCCGGTGCTGGAGCCCAGCTCCCAACGCGCCATCGGACAGGAGAGCTCGGCCGAGACCAGCGTCTGACCGACG
>JBDTXF010000213.1:0-5909 GCA_040006355.1 Nocardioidaceae bacterium
GTCGACCAGAGTGTCGGCCAGCCCGACAAGCTGCTGCGCCAGCGCGACGTCGCGCGAGGACTGCTCGGTCATCGCTGCTCCTTGGTGAACCGCCGGCGACGCCGGACGACGTCATCGGCCAGATCCACCAGCGAGACCCCCTCGGCGTAGGCGCTCGCGCGGAGGCGAGCCATGGCGTCCTCGATGCTGACGTCGAGCTGGACCATCACCATTCCGGCGGCCTGGTGCACGACGGCGGCCGGCCGACCGAGGGCGGGGATCTCCTGCGCGGCCCAGAGCTCGAGGAGTGCGGACCCCATCTCCTCGGCCGATCTGAGCGCGAACGAGAGCTGCGGACGCCTCAGCTCGCCAGCGGTCGCGCGGTGCAGCTCGAGCGTCCCCAGCACGATGCTGCCGACCCGCAGGGGGAAGGCGAACAGGCCGCGCACGCCGAGAGCGTCCGCTCCGGGCAGGAAGAACGGCCACCGCTGGGCGACGCCGTCGCGCGGGTCCCGTAGGTCCTCGACCAGGACGGGCGACCGGTTCGTGCCGGCGTCGACACAAGGGTCCTTCGGCGAGGTCGATCTGCAGGGCCTCGAGCGGCATCGACACGTCGTTCGATGCGTAGAAGACGCTGCGCACGCCGGCCGAGGACAGCAGCGCGACACCCCCTCCGTCCACATCGGTGGATGCCACACACTCCTCGCACATCGGAACGATGCGGGCGCTGGCATCGGTCAGCCAGCGTGCTGGGTCCGGGGATGACACGTCGCTCAGGCTACCGCCGCCCTCTTGCCGGGGGACACACACAACCGACCCGCACGATTCTTTACCCAACCTGTGCCGGGAAGGGCCATCTTGCGGCATTTCGCGATATCCTGTCCGCCCGGGGGCCGAAACCCGGGTGCGGCCCGGACCCTGCTGCCTGAGACCCGGCGCACGTGCGTGCTCCGGTGGGCTGGAGGCGACCGTGCGACTGATCCTCTGCGACGGACACCGCCTGCTGCTCGAAGCGCTCGGGTCCGCCCTGCGCCGGTCCGGTCACGACGTGCTCGACGTGCTCTACGACCCGGCCGTGCTCGCCGGGCGGGTGGCCGTGCATCAGCCGGACGCCTGCGTCCTCGAGGCGACCTACGCCGGCACCATCAGGTGGGACGTGCTCGTCGCGGTGCGGGAGTCGTGCCCCGACGCTGCTGTGGTCGTCCTCACCTCCCAGGCACCCGCGCTGGTGTGGCGGGCCTTCGACAACGGTCTGGTGGATGCGGTGGTGAGCAAGGCGAGCTCGTTCGCGAGCGTTGAGCAGGCGATCTGCGAGGCTGCGGGAGGACGGCGCCTGGTGGCAGGCTTCGGCCGGCCGCACGCGCCGGCGCGCCGCTCGCACCAGGAGCTGGACGCCCTCACACCGAGGGAGCGAGAGGTGCTGAGGATGCTCGTCGAGGGTCTCTCGACGGTGTCCATCGCCGGCGCGCTCGACGTGTCGAGGAACACCGTGCGCTCCCATGTCGCGAGCGTGCTGCGCAAGCTGAGCGTCCACGACCGCGCCAAGGCCGTGAGCAACGCCGTCGACCAGGGCATCCTCGCGGACCCGGTCCGATGACCACTCTCGCCGGGTCCCCCGGGGCCGACGTCCTGGTGGTCGACGACCACCGGGTCTTCGCCGAGACACTGGCCGCACGGCTCGGGAGCGAGACCGGCATCCGGCAGGCGCAGGCGGTCTTCTCCCTCGGGGAGGCCAAGGACAGCGCGATGCACCGGTCGCCCGACGTGGTCCTGCTGGACCCGTGTCTCGGGCACGAGTCCGGCCTCGACCTGGTGCCGCACCTCGACCTGCTGCCGAGACCACCCGGCGTCGTGGTGGTCGCCGACGGCCACGACCCGGCGGCAGTCGTCGAGGGGCTGACCCTCGGGATCCGTGGGTGGGTCAGCAAGGAGGACCGCATCGAGGACCTGCTCCAGGCGATCGAGACGGTCCGCAACGGGGACGTGCACCTGCCGGTCGAGGCCTGGCGACCGGTGATGCTGGAGCTCCTCGCGGACCGTCGCGGCCTCTACCGCACGGATGGCTTCGCCGAGAGCTTCACCGGCCGTCAGCGCCAGATCCTCCAGTGCCTGGTCGCCGGCATGTCGCGGACCGAGATCGCCGAACGCCTCTCGCTCTCCCCGCACACCGTGCGCACCCATCTGCGTGACATGTTCCGGGCGGTGGGAGTGCACTCGTCCGCCCGCCTGGTGGCCCGGGCGCGCGCCGCAGGCATCACCTCGCCACTCCCCGAGCAGTCGTCGGGGGCCGGCCCGTAGGCTCGTCGGGTGATCGAGCTGAGGACCCCCGCCGAGATCGAGCAGATGAGGCCCGCCGGGCGCTTCGTCGCCGATGTGCTGCTGCGCCTGGCCGAGGTCGCCGACGTCGGCGTCAACCTCCTGGAGCTCGATGCCCTCGCCCACGACATGATCCGCGAGCGGGGTGCCGAGTCCTGCTACATCGACTACCACCCGTCGTTCGGAGCCATGCCGTTCGGCAAGGTGCTCTGCACCTCGGTGAACGACGCCGTGCTGCACGGCCTGCCCCGCGACTACGTGCTGCGCGACGGCGACCTGCTCAGCGTCGACTTCGCCGCGTCGGTCGACGGCTGGGTCTCCGACTCCGCCCTGAGCGTCGTGGTCGGCACCCCGGCCCAGGTGGACCTGGCGCTGATCGACACCGCGACCCGCGCCCTGGAGGCCGGCATCGGCGCCGCACAGGCTGGATCGAGGATCGGTGACATCTCCGCCGCCGTCGCCGCCGTCGCGCACGCGGACGGGCTGTCGATCAACACCGACTTCGGCGGTCACGGTGTGGGCCGCACCATGCACGGCGACCCGCACGTGCCGAACGACGGCCGCGCCGGGCGGGGCTACCCGCTCAAGCCCGGCCTGGTGATCGCCATCGAGCCGTGGTTCCTGCAGACCACCGACGTGCTCTACACCGACCCCGACGGGTGGACGCTGCGCAGCGGAGACGGCTCCCGTGGGGCGCACATGGAGCACACCATCGCGATCACCGACGACGGGCCGCTGGTGCTCACCCGCCGCTAGGCTCCCGGGCGTCGCTCAGGCGTCCCGCTGGAACTGCAGCTCCCTGGCCATCACCCGGTAGCCCAACGCCTCGTTGACCGAGATCATGTGGTCGTTCGACTCGGCGTTCCAGGTGTCGATGGTCTCCACCTGGGGCTCTGCCTCGGTGAGCCAGAGCAGCATGCCCGCCTTGAGCAGCAGCCCCAGCCGGTGCCCGCGGTGGGCCACCGCCACGGCGGTGTCGTGTTGGTCGGCGATGGCGGGCCGCTGCTGCTCGACGGCGACGACGGTGTGCCCGCCGAGCGCACCGGTGACGCGGTGCCGGGCCACCAGCCGGTAGAGCCGGCTGCCCCGCTCCAGCGTGGCGACCTCGTAGGCGGCCAGCCGCTCGGGGGTGAACACCTCGTCCTCGATGTCGAGGTCGTCGGTGGGCGCGTCGTTGATCGCCGCCACCAGCTCGACCATCGGCTCGACCAGGTGTGACGGCGTCCTCCCGACGATGCGGACCAGCTCGTAGTCCGTCGCGGCGCCGGCCGCCTCGTCGTACAGCTTCTGCAGGCGGGTGCGCTCCACCTCGGCGAGGTGCTGGCGCCGCATGATCGCCTGGGACCGCTGCCCGAGGCCGTGCCGCCCCGCGAAGGCCAAGGCCCGCTCCGACTCCCAGGCGTCGACACCGATGCTGGTGCGTCCGAGCGCTCGGGCCTCCTGGATCATCCGCTCCAGCAGCAGGCTGCCGTAGCCCCTGCGGCGGGCGTCGGGCAGCACCTCCACGCCGACCCACGCGAGGTGGGTGTTGTCCCGTTCGGAGGTGGACAGCGAGCCGTAGGCCACCGCGCGGCCGTCGGCGGTCATCAGGTACGGCGCGGGCGGCTCGCCGTCCCAGCCCCGGCGCAGGAACGCATCCCAGCGCTCCGCGATCCACGGGCGCTCCCAGGGAGCATCATGGGCGCGCACCTCGTTCACGATGCGCATCGCGGTGCCCAGGTGGTCGAGGTCGTCAGGGGTGAAGCGCTGGATCCGTACGTCGCTCATGGGTCCAGGGTGCCGTCCCGCCGGCATCGGCGCGACCCATTAAGCGCTGCTGCGGTGCGGCTATCGCTTCTTGCCCTTCGCGGCGGCCTCGGGCGCGACGATGGCGTTCTTTGCGTCGGACTTGGCGTGCTTCGCAGCCCGTTTCTCCTTCAGGGACTTGCCGTCCTTCTTCGCGGACATGCTCTGGCGGGGTGACTTGTCGGCCATGACGGCGCTCCCTGGTGGAGCGCTGAAGGCTCCTTGCCCACGACAGTACGCCGTGCAGGGCAGCCTCCATGCGGACATCCGCGCGGCGTGCCAGGGTGAGCGCATGCACTTCGTCGGCGTCGACCTCGCATGGGGTGAGAAGAAGCCCACCGGCGTCGCCGTCCTCGACGCGGAGGGTTCGCTGGTGCACGTCTCGGCCTGCACCGACGACGACTCGGTCGTCGCCGCGCTCACGCCGTACGTCGCGGGCGACTGCCTGGTCGCCTTCGACGCGCCGCTGGTCGTGGAGAACGCGACCGGCAACCGACCCGGCGAGGCCGCGCTGAACCGTGACTTCGCCCGGTTCGACGCGGGCGCGCACCCGGCCAACACGGCCAAGCCGGAGTTCTCGGTCGAGCCGCGGGCGGCGCGGCTGGCGACCAGGCTGGGCCTGGACCTGGACCCGGTGTCGGTGGCACGACGCCGAGCGATCGAGGTCTACCCGCACCCGGCGACGGTGGCATTGTTCCGCCTCGGCCGGACCCTGAAGTACAAGAACAAGCCCGGCCGGTCGCTCGAGCAGCTGCGGGAGGAGCTGCTCCGGCTGGTGCGGCTGCTGGAGGGCCTCCAGGACGCGGCTCCCCCGCTGCTGCTCCACGGCCACGCACCCTGGCAGGTCCTGGTGGACCGGGTCGAGGGCGCGGAGCGCAAGAGCGACCTCCGTCGCGTGGAGGACCAGGTGGACGCCGTCGTGTGCGCCTACGTCGCGCTCTTCGCCGACCGGCGGCCGGACCTCACCACGACGTACGGCGACCTCGCGACCGGCTACATCGTCACCCCGACGCTGCCGGAGGGGCACCGGCCCTCCCCGCGCGCGCCGAAGGTCGTCCAGAGCCCGGTGCGGGTGGCGGTGCAGACCTACGCCTCGCGCCAGCGGCAGCTCCGGGAGGCGACGCACCGGTTCGTGGCCCTGGTGACCACCCTGCTCGACGACGCGGGCATCAACTACCTCAGCGTCACCGGCCGGGCCAAGAGCGTCGCGTCGTTCGCTGCGAAGGCGGACCGCACCGTCGACGGGACGCGGGTCTACACCGACCCCCTGGACCAGATCACCGACCAGATCGGCGTCCGGGTGATCACCTACCTCCGCAGCGACGTGACGGCGGTCGCCGACCTGCTGAGCGACCAGCTGAGGATCCTCGACGACCGCGACATGGGTCAGGAGACCGCCAACGAGGGCCGCTTCGGCTACGCCAGCCGGCACCTGCTGGTGGCGCTCGAGGAGTCGCCGGGCGGTCCACCGAGCAGCGGCACCGCGTGGGAGAGGCACGCCCAGGTCCAGGTCCGGACGGTCCTCCAGCACGCGTGGGCCGAGTTCGAGCACGCGATCCGCTACAAGGGCACCATCTCCGAGGAGGACGCCCCCGACCTCGACCGCCGGTTCACCCTCGCTGCGGGGCTGCTGGAGCTGGCCGACCGGGAGTTCTCCGAGATCCGGCACCGGCTGCAGGCGACCATGGGCGGACACACCCTCCCGGCCGACGACAGCGACCCGCGCATCAGCGCTGCCGACCTCGCGACCTTCCTGGACGGCCAGTTCACCGATGCCGGCTGGTCGCGCACCGACCACTACGCGTGGATCTCCGGGCTGCTGCTCGAGC
>JBDTXF010000214.1:0-5891 GCA_040006355.1 Nocardioidaceae bacterium
CCGATGGTCTGCACGGAGTCGACGACGAGCAGCTGGGGACGGACCTGCTCGATGTGGCTGAGCACGGCGCCCAGGTCGGTCTCCGCTGCCAGGAACAGCTCGTCGTGCACCGCGGAGGTCCGGTCGGCACGGAGCCGGACCTGCGAGGCGGACTCCTCGCCGCTCACGTAGAGCACCCGCAGCCCGGTCCGTGCGGTCTGGGAGGCGACCTCGAGCAGCAGGGTGGACTTGCCGACCCCGGGCTCCCCCGCGAGAAGCACCGCGGCACCCGGCACCACGCCGCCGCCGAGGACCCGGTCGAGCTCGGGGATCCCGCTCGTGCGGGAGCGGGAGTCCTCGACCGGCACCTGACCGATCGGGACCGCCGGCGAGGTCACCGGGCCCGCCGCGGTGCGTCCCTGCGACTGGAGGGCCGCCTCGGCGACGCTGCCCCAGGCCTGGCACTCGCCGCAGCGGCCGACCCACTTGCCGGTCTCCCAGCCGCACTCGGAGCAGCGGTAGCTCGCGCGGACCTTGCGTGCTGTGGTCATGGGCCGACGCTAGGACAGCCCACCGACAATCCGCGGCAGGCTCGTCAGCGCCGTCCCCGGCCCCATGGTTTCATGGGTCGATCCACACGTCGTCCAGCATCCGACCCGGGGGAGGCCAGATGTCACGGCACAGCGAGAGTGTCCCGACCCTCGCGACCGTGGCCGAGGAGGCGGGTGTCTCCCGGCAGACGGTCTCCAACGCCCTCAACAGCCCGGACCTGCTGCGGGCCGACACCCTCGCCCGGGTGCAGGAGGCGATCGAGCGGCTCGGCTACTCCCCGAACCGAGCGGCCCGCAGCCTGCGCACCCGTTCCTCGCACCTGGTCGGTCTGCGCGTCGACCCGGCCGTCGAGGACAGCGCCAACGCGCTGATGGACCGCTTCGTGCACTCGCTGGTGGAGAGCACCGAGGTCGCCGGCTACCACGTCCTGCTGTTCGCCGGAGGAGCCGAGCACGGCGCCTCCGAGCCCTATGACGAGCTGCTGCGGTCGGCGTCGGTGGACGCCTTCGTGATCACCGACACGTTCCGTGGCAACCCGCACGCGGCCTGGCTGAGCAGTCGGGGAGTGCCGTTCGTGGCGTTCGGGCGGCCCTGGGACGAGCCGTCGGCGGGACACCCGTGGGTCGACGTCGACGGCCGCGCGGGTGCGGCCCTGGCCGTCGACCACCTGGTCGAGAGAGGGCACTCCCGGATCGCCTGGGTCGGGTGGCAGCGCGGCTCCTTCATCGGGGAGGACCGGCGCGCCGGCTGGGTGAGCCGCCTGCACGAGCACGGCCTGGCGACGAGCCGGCTCTCGGCGCGGGGGGACGACACCTTGGAGTTCGGAGCTCGCGCGGCCCGCGCTCTGCTCGACGTCGGGGTCGAGGACCGGCCGACCGCCTTCCTGTGCGCCAGCGACACCGTGGCCATGGGCGTGCTGCGTGCCCTCGACCAGCTTGGGCTGCGAGCCGGCCGTGACCTGGCCGTGGCCGGCTTCGACGACTCGATCGCTGCCCAGGTCTGCACCCCGGGACTCACCTCGGTGCGTCAGCCGCTCGAGCAGGTCGCCGTCGAGGTGGTCCGCCTCCTCGGCGAGCTGCTGGGCCACCGGCCGATCCCCGAGACCGGCTGCGTGCTCACGCCGACCCTCATCGTGCGGGAGACGACCTAGAAGGCGCGCCACCACAGGTTGACGGCGTAGTCGACGACGGTCCCCTCGTGCCCCGAGAGCACGTCGGTGGCCAGGGCGTGATCGAGCTCGATCCGGACGCAGGCCTCGAGCTCCGCACGGGTGTCGAAGCGCCACTCGACGTCCAGGGCCCGCCGCTGCCAGCCGCGGGTCGACCAGAACCGCTCGACCTCCCCGGCGTCGATCATCGGGTAGCCGCGCCGGAACCAGGACCCGAAGGTGCTCCGCGAGGAGTCGATGTCGACGACGAAGGCGGTGCCGCCGCGGCGCATCACCCGGTCCACCTCGAGGAGCCCCGGCTCGCAGCCCGGGCCGAAGAAGTACGCCCACCGGGCCTGCAGGACGTCCACGCTCGCCGGCGGGAGCGGGATCTGCTGCGCCGTACCGACCGCGACGGTGACACCCCCCAGCCGCTTCGTACGGCGAGCAGCGACCGCTGCGAGGTCGGGGTGCGGCTCGACGCCCACCACGGACCGGGCGCCGTCCGCCCAGCGCGGCAGGTGGAAGCCGGTCCCGCAGCCGAGGTCGAGCACGTCGCGCCCGTCCCAGCCGGATCCGCCGAGGACCTCGCGCATCGCCGACTCGATCAGAGCGTCGGGGTCGACCGAGCGGTTCTCGAGCTCGTAGGTCTCGGCGTGGTGCCAGATGTTCGGGCTCGGGACGGAGCCCGGCAGGGGAGTGGCCACCGGTCGGCTGGCCCGCCTAGATCCGGACGACGCCGCTCGGCGTGACGAACTGGACCGCGAGCAGCCCCGGGGCGCCGTGCGGAGCCGCCCACTCGACGGCGACGTCCTCCAGCGGTCCCTCGACGGCGTTGCCGAGCCAGTCGGCCACCCGGTGGGGGTCGCCGGCGATCTCGAGGGTGCCGAGCCGGATCCGGCCACTGCCCCCGGTGCTCGGGTGCTCCTCGACGGGGGACTGCCACTGGACGAAGAAGGGCAGCTGCGGGTCGGCCTGCAGACCGGTGACGCCGATCTGGCGCCAGCGCAGCTCGACGCCGTCGGGGCGGTGCCGGTTGCCCTGCACGGAGTCGCGACCCAGCCGGGCCTCGACCTTGCCCATGTCGTCGACGGCCACCACCCAGCCCAGCCAGCCACCGCCGAGCAGGGACCTGGCGCGGACCGCCTGGCCGAAGGGCGCCTTGTCGGAGGCGGGGTGGTCGAGGACCTCGACGACCTCGACGTAGGTCCTGGCCGTCAGCGGCAGGATCATGTTCCGCGTGCCGAACCGCGGGTGGATGCCACCGTCGCGGAACTCCTCGCCCAGCAGCGCACCGATCCGTTCGGCCGTTCCGCGGAGTCCGTCGGGGCCGGCTGCGTACGAGACGTGGTCCAGGCGCATACCGCACATTCTCACCATGACGGGCTCCCGACGGCACACCGGGGTCCGGTGCGCGGGCTCTTGTGCTGCTCGCGCCGCGGGTGAAAAGTGGGCATCGGCCCGCAGCACGAGGAGGCGTCAGGTGACCGGCAGAGCAGCTCCTGGACCGCACCCGAAGGAGCGCGCGCCGCAGGGCTCGCATCCCTCCGCGATCCGCAACGTGGTCCTCGTCGGACCCGCCGGGTCGGGCAAGACCACCCTGGTCGAGGCGCTCCTGGTCACCGCGGGCGTGCGGAGTCGAGCGGGCACCGTCGCGGACGGCAGCACGATCAGCGACTTCGACGAGTCCGAGAAGCGGCAGCAGCGCTCGATCGGCCTCGCCCTCGCGCCCCTGGTGCACGAGGGGGTCAAGGTCAACCTCATCGACACCCCCGGCTACGCGGACTTCCTCGGCGAGGTGAGGGCGGGGCTGCGCGCCGCCGACTGCGCGCTCTTCGTCATCGCCGCGAACGAGGGCGTCGACGTGGCCACCCGCGCACTGTGGCGGGAGTGTGCGGCGGTGGGCATGCCACGGGTGGTGGTGGTCAGCAAGCTCGACCACGCGCGAGCGGACTACGACGGTGTCCTCGAGCAGGCACAGGGTGCCTTCGGGGACCGGGTGCTCCCGGTCTACCTCCACGTCGACGGCCGGCTGGTCGGGCTGATCTCCGGTGACCACACCCACGACGACCTGCGTGGCGCGCTGATCGAGGGGATCATCGAGGAGTCCGAGGACGAGACGCTGATGGAGCGCTACCTCGGCGGCGAGGAGGTCGACGCCCGGCTGCTCGTGCAGGACCTCGAGCGGGCCGTGGCCCGCGGGTCGCTCTTCCCGGTGCTGCCCGTCGACTCCTCGACCGGGACGGGGGCGCGCGAGCTCCTCGACCTGGTGGTCACCGGGTTCCCCGCCCCGACCGAGCACCCGATGCCGGAGGTCTTCACCCCCGGGGGCAGGCGCGGTCCCGTGCTGCGCTGCGACCCGGACGGCCCGTTGGTCGCCGAGGTGGTGAGGACGACCAGCGACTCCTACCTCGGCCGGGTCAGCCTGGTGCGGGTGTTCTCCGGCACCTTGTGCCCGGACCGCGCCGTGCACGTCTCCGGGCACCCGGGCGCCTTCCCCAGCGAGCGAGGCGGCCGTCTCGCCGGACACGACGAGCACGACGAGGACGAGCGCATCGGTGCCCTCTCCGTCCCGCTCGGCGCGGTCCAGCGTCCGGTCGAGCAGGTGGTGGCCGGTGACCTGTGCGCCATCGGCCGGCTCGGCCATGCCGAGACCGGTGACACCCTCTCGGACCCCGGCTCGCCGCTGGTGCTGCGGCCGTGGGAGCTGCCCGAGCCGCTGCTGCCGGTGGCGGTCGAGGCGCGTGCGAGGACCGACGAGGACAAGCTCGGCCAGGGCCTGGCGCGGCTGGCTGCCGAGGACCCGACCCTGCGGATCGAGCACAACCCCCAGACCCACCAGATCGTGCTCTGGACCATGGGCGAGGCGCACGCGGACGTGCTGCTGGACCACCTCGAGCACCGGCACGGCGTGGCCGTCGACCAGGTGCCGCTGCGGGTGGCGTTGCGCGAGACCTTCGCGGCCGGGGCCGCCGGGCACGGACGCCACGTCAAGCAGTCGGGCGGCCACGGCCAGTTCGCGGTGTGCGACATCGAGGTCGAGCCGCTGCCCGGCGGCGCCGGCTTCGAGTTCGTGGACGAGGTCGTCGGGGGTGCGGTGCCCCGCCAGTTCGTGCCGTCGGTGGAGAAGGGCCTGCGCGCCCAGATGGACCGCGGGCTGGTCGCCGGCTACCCGGTCGTCGACATCCGGGTCATCCTGCGGGACGGGAGGTCGCACAGCGTCGACTCCTCGGACATGGCCTTCCAGACCGCGGCGGGGCTGGCTCTCCGCGCGGCTGCGGCCTCGACCCGCACGGCCCTGCTGGAGCCGGTCGACCAGGTCGACGTGCTGGTGCCGGACGAGCTCGTGGGCGCGGTGATGAGCGACCTGTCGGGCAGACGCGGACGGGTGACGGGCAGCGAGCCGGCCCAGGACGGGCACACCGTGGTGCGCGCGGAGGTGCCCGAGGCCGAGATCGTCCGCTATGCCGTCGACCTGCGGTCCTTCTCCCACGGTGCAGCGTCGTTCACCCGGAGCTTCCTGCGCTACGAGCCGGTGCCGGACTCGGTGGCGCCCCGGCTCGCCGAGCCCGCGTCGTCGGCCCGGCCGTGACCCGCCGGCCGCCGACGACCTCGGCGGCCTGGCACCTCAGTGCGGGTCCGCCGGGTGCAGCGCGAGGAGCGAGCGCGAGGCCAGGTGCCGCTCGCAGTGCTCGACCAGCTCGTCGTAGGCCGCTGGGCCCATCAGCTCGACGAGCTCGGGGGCGTTGGTGACGTAGAGCGGGTCCGGGGCCACGTGCGCCTCGGGGTTGCCGGTGCAGTACCAGTCCAGGTCGTGGCCGCCGGGGCCCCAGCCGCGGCGGTCGTACTCGCTGATCGTCACCTCGGTGTACGCCGTGCCGTCCGGCAGCTCGACCTCGCGGAACGTGCGACGGATCGGCAGCTGCCAGCACACGTCCGGCTTCGTCTCGAGGGGATGCCGGCCGGTGCGCAACGCGAGGCCGTGGAGGGCGCAGCCCTCCCCTCCGGCGAAGCCCGGCCGGTTCAGGAAGACGCACGCGCCGTCGTGGACCGAGGTCTTGCGGTCGCCCTCGTCGTCGACGTCGACCCAGGCGCTCTTCGAGGCGGTGCCGACGTGGTGGTGCTGCCAGTGCTCGGGGTCGAGCAGCTTCACGAACCCGCGCACGCGCTTCTCGTCCGCCTTGTCGGCGAAGTGCGCGCCGAGCGTGCAGCA
>JBDTXF010000215.1:0-5876 GCA_040006355.1 Nocardioidaceae bacterium
CGGGCAGGAACAAACCGTAGGCCAGCCGCACCAACCCGTAGGTGCCCGCGATGAGGCAGGTGCCGGCGACCACCAGTCCCGACTCCCGGCCCCAGCGTAACGATAACGTACGTTTCACTTGCGCGAGTCTAGGCTGTCGGGGTGGCCACTCGTGACAGCACCCGGACCAAGCTCCTGGACGCAGCAGACGAGCTGTGCTTCACCGGTGGCGTCGTCAACACTCCTGTTGACACGATCCTGCAGCGGGCAGGCGTCTCGCCCGCGACGCTGTACCGCGCCTATGGCAGCAAGGAGGATCTCATCGCCGCGGCACTCGACAGGAGGCACTGCGAGTGGCTGGAGGTGTGGGACGAAGCAGTCGCTCACGGCACTGACGATCGGGCGCGTCTCCTGGCGGTCTTCGACGCGCTCGAGCAGTTTCGGGCACGACCGGCCGGCGCCCGCTGGTGCGCGTTCCTGGGAACCGCCGCTGAGTACGCCGAACCACCTGCTGTTCTCGCCGCGGCCATCGAGCGGGAGACGCGCTCACTGCTGCGTCGTCTCGAAGGCCTCGCCGAGCCCGCCGTGGGCGCGCGGGCGCCCGCGCTCGCCCGCGCATTGGCCCTCATCGTCTCGGGTCAGCTCGCGATGCGGCTGCGCAACGCCGGGCCCGGCGACGTGGACCTGGCACGAGCAGTGGCAGAGACGCTGATCGATCATCCCGAACACGTCCGATGAAGGGCCTCAGTGCGTCGCACGCGGACTCGCGAACCGGCACGCCTCACTCGAGAGGGTTCGCGCGCAGGAACCGGACTTCCTCGATGTCGAGGCGGGCCTGCACCCGGCGCAGCACGATGTCGTCGATGCGCTGCTCGTCGCGCAGCTCGAGGAGTGCCTCGCGCCGTCGGCCGATGAGAGCGAGGGAGAGGCTCGTGTACTGGTCGTCGTGCTGGACGACGGGGTCGCCCTCCGCTCCGCCGGCCGCCAGCAGCTTGCGCTGCTTGTCCAGCTCGTGACGCACTCGCTCGATCACCCTCTCGCCGCTGCCGAGCTCGTCGGCCGTGATGTCGAGAGCCTCGATCGCGGCGTCGAGGGTGTACTCGTCGGCGAACTGGAGCTCCTCGGCGACCGAGGTGTCGACGGGCAGCCGCGCGAACCGCACGACGGACGGCAGCAACAGCGCCTGGAGGAGGGTCAGCAGGATCACCCCGCAGGTGATCAGCACGATCAGGTCCCGGCCAGGGAACGGCTCACCGGAGTCCAGCGTGCGCGGGACGGCGAGCACCGCGGCGAGAGAGACGGCGCCGCGGAACCCGGCCACCGCGCTCACTGTGCGCTCCCGCGCCGGGACCCGGCGCAACCGCTGGGACGGACGGCGGTCGAGGAGCCGGATGAGGTACGGCGTGGTGTAGAGCCACACCCACCGCACACCGATGACCACGGCAGTCACGACGAGGACGTCGAGGAGCGCACGCAACGTGGAGGTGCTGTCCAGCCCGCGGAAGGCGGATTGGGCCGAGAGTCCGACCAGCACGAACAGCGCGCTGCTGAGGACCGTCGTGGACAGCGCCCAGAACGGGATGACGATCTGCCGCGTCACCGCACCGGTGATCCGCGGCGTCACCTGGCTCATGAACAGCCCGCAGACCACGACGGCCAGCACACCGGAGGCGTGGATGGCGTCAGCCAGCAGGAACGCAGCGAACGGGGTCACCAGCATCGCGATGGCCTCGAGCATGGGGTCGTCCATCCGGCGGCGTACCTGCCAGCTGACCAGCCCGATCAGCGCGCCCGCGAGCACGCCTCCGCCATAGGCCAGCACCAGCAGCCAGGTCACATGCCAGCCGGTGAGGCGCTCCCCGCCGACCGTCACGCCCACGGCCAACCCGTAGAGGACCAGGGCGGTGCCGTCGTTGACCAGGCTCTCGCCGCCGAGCACGGTCACCGTGCGGCGCGGCAGGTCACGGGCCAGGACGCCGACCGCCGTCGCGTCGGTGGGCGCCAGCGCGGCGCCCAGGACCCACGCCGCCCCCCACTCGAGGCCGACCCCGTGCGCAGCGGCCGCAACCGCGGCGGCGGTGGCGACCACCAGTGCGGTGCTGGTCAGGACCACGACCCGCAGATTGTTGCGGATCTCCCGCAGCGAGGTCGTCAGGCTCTCCCAGTAGAGCAAGCCGGGCAGGAACACCAGGAGCACCACCTCCGGCGGCAGCTGGGCCTGCCGCAGATGCGGCACGAACCCGACCAACACCCCGACCAGCACGAGCAGGATGGCCGGCGCGATCGGGTAGCGGCTCGCGAGCGCACCGCACATGACCAAGGCGACCCCGAGCACGACAACCATCTCGAGTCCAAGCACGGAGTCATCTTGACCAACGCTCACGCCCGTCGACCACCTCGGACCGGCAGGTGGACCACCTCACGGCCACGCAGCTCCGGTCGGTTCGCCACTCGTCGGCAGCGCCGCGCCCAGCACGCGGCAGTCGTGACCAGGGCTGGTCGAGCGGACGGTGGTCCGTGGTCGCGCCGGCGTCGTGTCGCGGTCCCTTGTCGTGAGGTTGGTGCAGGAGGACGCGGCGTTGGAGCGCAGGTACTGCAGCACGGTGCCCCGCGGGCCGATCATCAGATCTTCCCCAGCTTCACCGATGGACCCGCGGGGTGCTCTCGGTGGGACCACGCGCCCTCTGCGCGCTGCGGGCGAGCAGTCAGCGGCGTGTCCATCCAGTGGGGCATCCTCCTGCTGAGCTCGCCGACCACGAACACGAGGGGTGCGACGTCATCAACGGCCCGGCGGGTAGACACCGCTCAGCTGGGCCAGCAGCCTGGCGGCTGAAGGGTCCACGGCATCGAGGATCCTCCAGCACGCCTCCTTCAGGGCGGCGTGCCGGCCGAGGTCCAACTCGGTGAAGACGAGCTCACGAACCATCCGCACGTGTCCTGGAGCAGCCGCTTCCACCGCGCGCCAGCCTTCGTTGGTCAGCAGCGCCTGGGTGAACCGGCCGTCGGTCGGGTCGGGCTGCCGGTGCAGGTATCCCCGCGCCTCGAGTCGCCGCGCGACGTGGGACAGGCGCGAGAGAGACCCGTTGGCCAGGCCCGCGAGCTCGCTCATGCGGGCCGTTCGGTCCGGCTGTTCGGAGAGCATGGCGAGGACCAGGTAGTCGAAGAAGGTCAATCCCGCGTCACGGGTGAGCTGGGCAACGATAGCTGCTGACTTGACAAGTCAACTCGTCTTCCACCGGATGAGTTGAACAATCAAGTCAAAGGAGCAACGGATGGATTCCGCAGCCTGGATCGTGAGCGGACTGCTCGCCCTGGTATCTGCCGGCGCCGGCGCCAACAAGCTGGCCCAGCCCAAGGCGAAGCTCGAGCAGAATCCCCAGATGGCATGGACCCAGGACTTCGGTCAGGGGACCATCACGATGATCGGCCTTCTCGAGGTGCTCGCCGCTCTCGGTCTGGTCCTTCCGTGGGCACCGGACATCGCTCCAGTGCTGACTCCCCTGGCAGCCGTCGGCCTGGTCGCGATCATGATCGGTGCCACCGTGACCCACATGCGACGCCGGGAGCAGACGGTCGTCGTGATGAACCTCGTGCCCTCGCTCTTTCGGCCTTCGTGGCGATCGTGCGGTTCACCGCATGAGCGGGACCGGCTGGGTCTAGGAGCGGTGGACCCTGTGGTGCGTGAAGAGCCCGCAAAGAGCGCCGACTCACGGGTGTGTGACGACGTGCAGAGGATGCCGCTCGGTCCCTCGGGATCCACGCAGAGGCCGGCCGTCACGTGCCGAGGACGACCGCTCCCAGCTGGATCAACAGTCCGAGGTCGTCGCGGGTGGCCCAGTGCTCCACGACCGAGCCGTCGGCGACTCGCCAGGTGTGCACGAACTTCCACGTCACCCGCGCACCCCTTGGATCGATGCCCTTCAACAGTGGCATGGTCGAGGCGACGTGGGTGCCGTGCAGCCACCATTCCGTGACCACGAGGTCGTCCTGGGCCACCATGCGGATGTCCTCGCCTTCGATGTCCGCGAAGTCGTGGTGGATGATGCTCGTCGTCAGGCGAAAACCATCACGGCCCTGGGGGCCCGCCGCATGGTTGGTGAAGTCCGGAGACAACAAGTCGTAGGCCGCGTCGTCACCGGCGTTCAGCAGCTCTCCCAACTGCTGCACCAAGGAGCCGGAAGTGGTCATGCCATTCACGCTAGCGGCGCATCATGGCTGGCGGCGACCAGCCGGCGGGGTGAAGAGCAGGAAGGGCCGCCCGCTCGGCGACGCGCAGCAGGCCGGGGACGTCGCCGAAGGCCCGGCCCGCTGCCGGCCGCAGCCGCTCGCAGAGTCGCTCTGGCGTCCTGGCTCACGATGTTCTCCTCGATGGACGCGGGTGGTGGGGTGCTGGCCTGCCCTTCACACCTGTGCGATGAGCTCGATCTCGACCGAGGCTCCCAGGGGAAGGCCCGCCACCGCCACGGTCGTGCGGGCAGGGAACGGCTCTGAGAACACCTGCGCGTACTCCTCGTTCATGGCCGCGAAGTCGGAGAGGTCGGTCAGGAAGACGTTCGCCTTCACGACGTGGTCGAACGTGAGTCCGGCTGCGACGAGCACCGCAGAGAGGTTGGCGAACACCTGCTTGGTCTGTGTCGTGACGTCCCCACTGACGAGCTCCCCGGTTGCGGGGTCGAGCGGGGTCTGGCCTGAGAGGTAGATGACGTGTCCTGCCTGAACGGCGTGCGAGTAGGGGCCGACCGCCAGCGGGGCCTCCGTCGCGTTCACGGTCTGTCGTGCGTGAGCCACGGTTCGATGTCTCCTTGTGTGCATCCGGGCCGTCTCGGTCAGGAGTCTGGCCGAGGTTCCGACCTCGAGGATGGACCCTTCCATGGCTCAAAATCCATCGCAAGGACGTTGCTCCCACAGGTTGGCCCAAGCTCATGGGAGTTCCGCTGGACAGCGTGCGGCGATATGCGGCATTCAGCAGCTCGCCGTACGGCGGCAACCCTGCGGGTGTCATCGTGAACGCCGAGGGGCTCGACGACCAGACGATGCGGCAGATCGCGGCCGACGTGGTCCATAGCGAGACGGCGCTCCTGACCGCACGGGTCGCTGCACCTGACGGTTGGATTCGAGTGCGGTACTTCGCGACACAGGCAGAGGTCGGCTCCTGCGGGCATGCGACTTGCCACTGGTAGGTCGTCCGGGTGACCGGAACCGCGCCGTAGGCCTCGGTGCGTCGCACGTCGGCATCGCCCACGTGAGTCCCGATGATCAGTAGACCGCCCGGCACCAGCGCCCGCGCGAACGATGACAGCACTTCGGGAAGTACGTCGCGCGGAGGTTGAGGAGCGACCACCACCCCAGCACCCCGCCCAGCGACGACTCCGTCAGCTCGGGTTCGGTCGACGAGCCCAGGCTGAAGCGACACTCCGGGTGCAACCGACGAGCGTGGTCGATCATCCGAGCAGACAGGTCCACACCGGACACGTCGACATCGAGCTTCGCCAGACAGGCCGTGACCGTGCCGGGACCACACCCGACATCCAGCACGGGACCGAGACCGACACTCCGGTAGGACGATCCGCGATCTCAGCGGCGGTCCCGCAGCTGCTCGACCAGGATCTCGCCGTGGCCGACATGGCGGGCCAGCTCGGTGAGCAGGTGGGCATAGAGGAAGCGCAGGCTGACCGGCGTTCCCCGCCAGTCGAAGACCTCGTCGAGGCCGTGCTCGGCGGCGATCTCCCGGGAGCGATCGCAGGCGTCGAGATAGCGTCGCCGTACCTCGAGCACGGTGTCCTCCGGAGCCAGGGTGAAGCTTTCGTCGACGGTCTCGGGGATCCCGACCTGCGCGCGCGACACACCGGCCACTCGGTGGTGGAACCACACCTGCTCGACGAAGGTGGCATGCGTGA
>JBDTXF010000216.1:0-5867 GCA_040006355.1 Nocardioidaceae bacterium
GGTCACGTCATGACGATCTCACGCAACGCGGACGCCTTCCGTCCGGATTCGCGCCGTGATCACCTCGCGCTCCTGGTCGGTCACGGTGGGGAACGCCGAGGCGGTCGAGCCCGAGCCGCTCGCGAAGTGGCTGATCACCCGGGCCGCGATCCGGGCCGAAGATCGCCTCACCTGCCGCAGCAGCGCGGATCGCCCGCACGATCTCGTCCTGGTCGGCACCCCCTGGCTGCCACCCTCGACGAGACCACCGATGCGAGGGCCACCAGGTCGCGAAGGACGAGCCCACCCTCTGCGCGGTTCGAGATCGTGCAGGACCCGCCCAGCTCCGCGGCGCGCTCGGTCATCGAGGTCCAGCCCATCCCCGTGCCGATGGATGTCGCCGACCCACCGTGGTCGGCGACCGTGACGTCCACGGTGCCGTCGAGCTCGATCTCGACCGTGCAGCGGCTGGCGCCGGAGTGCCTCGCGGTGTTCGTCATGGCCTCGGAGGCGATGCGGAAGGCGGCCACCTCGACCGCAGTGGGTAGGCAGGGGAGAGCATCGGAGATCGTCCACCAGTCGTCGTACCTCACTGATGGCTTCCTTCGCCTCTTCACGCGTCTCGGCAAGCAGTGAGTTTGCGGTCGGTCTCGGCGGAGGCGCCTGCGCTCCTTCTCGCGCGCGGACACGACGCGCGATCGCGACTCCTGCAGGTCGGCGGCGAGCTGCCCCGCTGTGACCACGAGGGCTGCGTGGCGCGCCAGGTCGTGGAGCTGCGCGGTGTCGGCAGGGGAGAGGGCGCGGCCCGCGGGCATGTCCACCGCCAGGTCGCCCACGACGGACCAGGGGCACCCGCACCACACGAGCGTCTTCGCGCCGAGACTGACCGGTGAGCTCCACCCAGACGTGGCCGATCTTCAGCGCCTGGGCGACCGACGTGGTGATCGTGTCGACCACGTTCAGGGCATCGGACGACTCCATGCTCGCGCCGAGCCGCCTCAGGGCGACAGCAGGATCGGACCGGAAGCCGTAGACGAGCCGCTGGACTCCCCTTCGCAAACCGAGCGTACGTGGGGTGCACCAGGACAGTCACCAGCCCGACCGCGACCGGCCCGCCGACCGACCGGTTGCCGAGCGCCCGGTCCGCGAGGGTCAGCACCACGGCGTACGCCCCGACGACCAGCAGCTGGTCCCGCCCCAGCGTCGTCACGGGGTCGACCGGCACGTCGTGGCCCGTGGTGTATCAGGGGTCAACCCGATCGCTTCCTCTCTGGTGACCAGACACTCGAGAGGAACGAAGGCGCCATGACTGACATCCGTTTTGACGGTGACTGGATCCACCTTGAAGGTTCGATCACGAAGTCCGCCACCACCGACCTGATGCTAGACAGTGCGGGCCGTCGCAGGACCAACACACCTCACCGGAGGGCGCTGGTGCATGACTTCGAGGACGGCCTCACCCTGAACTGGGACAGCGACTACCCCGGCGGCGTCACAGTCAAGAACACCAAGCAGATCTTCGGCAACAACGGCGGTGACTGGCTGTACTTGCGTTCGCGTGTCGTGGACGTCGTGGGCACCGACCTCATGCTCGATGGTGGTCCGGAGCGACGTGGCACGAGCAGCAGGTTCAAGCCGAGTCGCAAGCCGTCCTTCCGACGGGCGTTGGTGCACGGCTGGGGCGACCAGCTGGTGCTGAACTGGGACAACGACTACACCGGCGGCGTCGTTGTCAACGGTCAGGTGAATCTGCCCGGGGGTGCGGTCGTCGCCGGCCAGGACGTCGCGGACACGCTGACCTCACTGAGCACCCAGGTCGCCGACCTGACGAGCCGACTGAGTGCCGCCGACACGGCGATCGCTGATCTCGTCACCCGCGTCACCGCCCTCGAGGCCACGCCGTGAGCGTGCGCTCGGTCCGTCAGGCGATGAACGCGATGGATCTCGGCGACGTCGGGAACCTGTCGGTGATGCGCGACGTGCTGGGCTTCTGGCGCGGCACCCCGCCGACCGATCCCTCCACCAGCACGCCGGTGGAGGTGACACTGGGCGAGGCCTTCGAGGCGCTCGAGCGCAAGCACGTCCACCTCAACCTGATCGAGGTCGGGTTCGATGCGGCCGGTGTCGGGAACATGGACGTGGCCGACGACAAGGTCGACTATGCCGTGCACCGCACCCGACGGATCTATGCGAACCAGCAGCTCGGCCTGGGCCGGGTGGGCTACTACTGGATCGGCGTGGCCGACTCGAACGGGTACGACGACCTCGGCAGCGAGTCCGAGGCCGACGACCTGTCGGACGACTGGAGTGTTCCGAACGACGCCGTCGACATGTTCCTGGTCGCCAACATCAGCGACTCGGACTTCGTGGGCATCTCACCGGTGCCCGGCGACTGCAGCAAGGGCGGCAAGGACGACGGGCTGGTCGGCGGTGAGGTCGACCGCGACGCCGAGGGCGTCTCGCGCACCACCGCCCACGAGCTCGGTCACTTCCTGAACCTCTCGCACAACCACGGCGACTCCTGCCCGACCACGTCCGCAGGCCAGGAGAACCTGATGGCGCAGACCCGGTGCGCCGTCTCCACCCGCAGCTCCGTGCAGCTGACCAGCTCGCAGGGCTCGACGATGCGCGGCCGTTGCCAGGTCCGTGCGGGAAGTTGAGGAGCCACCATGCCTGACCTTCGGCTGTCACTGGAACGCCGCGACGACGAGGAGCTGGCCCGCCTGGCTCGTGCCTCCCGCGCCGACGTGGCGAAGGGATCTCTGGCCGTGCTCGCGCGACGCGACGCACCCGGCGTACAGAATCTAGCCCGGGAGCTGCTCCGCGGTCACGCCGACGAGCGGGTCCGCGCCATGTCGGCGGTGGCCCTCGGACGCGACGGGGGACCAGAGTCGCACGAGGCGTTGCTCGGCGCCGTGGACGACTTCCATCCGTTGGTGCTGCGCCGCGTGGCGCAAGCGCTCGCGAAGGTCGGCGGCGAAGAGGCTCTGGCCGCCCTCCGCCGGGTCCAGCCGCCGCCGGACTCTCCGGAGGGGCGCGACGTGCGCGCCTCGCGGATGCTGCTGAGTTATCGGCTCGGCATTCCAGAGGTGTTGGTCGGCGCCACCGAGACGACGACGTTCTCATCCCGGCGCCCCGCCGAGATCGTCTTCGGTGGACGCCGCCGTGTGCGCCGGGGTGAGGTTCTCGCTGCGGCCCAGCGTGGGCTGCCGGCGCTCAGCGTGGTCGGAGGTGGGGTGCGCACGTTCACCTGCTCGGGACACCCCGGGGCCCTCGTCCTGGACAGCGAGCTGGCCGCGCGCGGGTTCGCCGGACCGCGTCTGCTGGGCGCCCTGCTCCGGGAACGGGTCTGCTCGGAGAGCAGGTACTCCCTGGACGTCTACCTGCTCAGTGACGATCGCGACGGGACCGGGGGCACCCGACCTCGCCTCTGGTTGGTGCGACCGAGCGGGCGCGTGGTGCACGCGGGTGACGCCGAGGTCGCAGACGGCCGGGCCACCTTCAGGGTCGCCGAATCTGTCGCGCCGTACGGCAACCCGATCAAGGTGACCGGCAGCTGTGACCTGGCCAGCGGCACGCTGAGGATCGACGAGGCCTCTGTCGGCAAGCCGTCGGTCAGAGCCGCGAAGGCCGCCGAACCTCCTACCCGTGACACCGTGATGCGGCGCCGCTGACCCGCGAACGGCGATCGTCTCGACCCTGCTGCCGCGTGCGCGTAGCTCGGGAGACCTGCGCCGCGAGCTGCATGGTTCGTCGCTCGATGGTCACCTCCTCGATACCTTCTGTCCGTGCCGCGGGGGCGCTCCGTCGGGTGAGGGTCCACAACTCGGTCGAGTCAGTGGCCTATGAGGACAGCCGCAACAACGACAAGAATCGAATTTCTACGCCCCCGACCCCTACCGCTCCAGCGACCACGACCCACTGCTCGTGGGCTTCGATCTGCCCGCACCCCCGACGACGACTGGGCAGCACCGTGCTCGGCACCGCCCCGTCTCGGGCGGCACCGCGTCGTTGAGGCTCCCGGCCTTCGCCACGGTCGGCCCACGGACCGTGACCACGGGGCCTTCAGCGGCACCAGCACCTTCGCGCCCTCAACGGCGGACGTAGTGCTCGACGTGGTCGGCAAAGCCGACGATGACAGTCACCGTCGCGCCCCACGTCATCCGCACGAGGACCACCAGACCCCGGCTGGGCGTCACCCTGGAAGCCCCGGGTTTGGGTGTCACCGGCTACGTCGTAGCCCGGCAGGACGGCTCGATCCTGGACGTGGAACGGCTCGACGACGGGCACGCGACGATCCTGCTCCCGACGTACGAGCACGAGGGTCAGGAGACCGTCGTGGTCACCGGCCCGGCAGCGAGCCGGCTGAGTCCGTGAGGAAGCGGATCACGGTCGTGGTGCAGAAGCAGAGGCTCGACCCGTGATGGGTCAGACACCATGGCGTGCTCCTCCCCGCGGCCGATCACGACCTTCACCGGAACATGATCCGCGTCCACCTGTGCCAGTGCAGCAAGCCACGTGTGCCGCCCACTGTGGGCACCTCAGGCGCCGGCTTGCCGCGCATGGCCGACGTCGGCGACCACCGCGAGAAAGCTGTGCTGATCGAGGGACCCGATCCGACCGTCGCGGCGGGCGCGCAGCAGGGTGAGCCGCAGCGGTCCCGGGACCTCGGGATGGTGCTGCCGAAGACCGTCGAGCAGCCTCGCCGGCTGTGGAGAGCGTCGCCTGCCGGAGCGGATCAGGAATGACCCGAGGGCGGCGGGAAGGGGTCGAGAGATTGACCGAAGGCGTCGTGGGTGGGATGTCTCGTCACCGGTGATTGCGGCGGTCAGGCAACTCGTCGGTGACGGTTTGATGACGGGCCGGTCATCAGGAGTCCTCTTCAGGGTCATCTCCCCGACACTTGGCCGAGACCTCGTGACGGCCGTTGACCGGTGCTAGCCGCCTTTCGAGTGTTGCAACCCATGACCGTTCGTCCGCGAAGGAGGGGCACTTGTGAGGATGTTCGAGCTGCCTCCCCACACCAGCTTGCGAGCGTTGCACAACTGCCGCGGCATCACCTGCTGGCTGGAGGGAGCAGGCCCGGTGCCGGTGCACATCATGCTCTCGGAGCTGGAGGCCACCCCGGTGGAGGCCGTCGTGGCTGCGGTGACGTTCGTCGGCATCCGCCGCCAGATTCTCGTCGAGCGCCGGAGGACCTGTGGGCAAGACATCGACGTCAGCCAGCTCAGGGCCTCGTTGACCGTGAACGCCCAGAACGAAGAGGGCCTGGCGAACGACTGCCTGGCACTGATCGTCGAGGAGGCAGCCGATCGACCGACAGCCGCGCTTGCCGAGCAGCTGCACCGAGCCCACGGACTCCACCCGGTGCTGGCCATGGCCTCGTTCGCCAAGGCCCTCGGAAGCCTGCTCCTCGAGCCACCCGACGGCTTCCCGACGTACAACGAGCTGTATTTCGCGGAGCTGGCGTGGATGAGCGGGCGACCATACGAAAGCTGTGCGTGACCTGAGAACACCGTCACCGGGTTGGCTCGCCAGACGGTCTCTGCCGGTGCGGCTGCGAGGCCGAAGCCCGCAGGTGTCAGCCGACCGTCGCCGCGTGCACGACCCCGCGAAGCCCCCTGGGGCTTGTCTGCTGCGGTGCCTGGCGCCCGAGCAGCCGGGTCACCTGGCGGGGGAGGGTTCGGACCGTGGTCTCCTCGAGCCACCCGTTCGGCAGCGAGAGCCTCAGCACCTTGTGCCAGGCGCTGCCGACCTGCCGGTGCAGCGGCGCCGCGTGATACGTCAGTCCGTATCGCTCGAAGAGCGAGCGGACCTGCACCGAGATCTCCCGGTAGCGGTTGCTCGGCAGGTCCGGGAACAGGTGGTGCTCGATCTGGTGCGACAGG
>JBDTXF010000217.1:0-5801 GCA_040006355.1 Nocardioidaceae bacterium
GGACGCGGGCGTTGACGGCGAGCTTGGCTTTCAGCGCGTCGATGGCGTTGCCGGCTTGACGTTCCTCGATGAACCCGACCAGAGCGTTGGCCACGAGCAGGACCAAGATGATGAAGAAGTCGGGCCAGTGCCTGACTGCGCCCGAGAGGATGACTGCCACTTCGATCATCCACGGGATCGGACCCCAGAAGTAGGACAGGAACTTCAGCAGCGGGTTCGTCGTGTGCTCTGCGATCTCATTCGGCCCGTACTCCGTCAGACGTCTCGCCGCCTCGACCTGGCTCAGGCCATCCGGAGAGCTTCGGAGCTGCTCCTGGACATCCGCCAACGGCAGTGACGTCAGGTCGTGCTCTGCGTCAGGCGTCGACCCGGCGGGGTCACCCGGAGGGGTCTGGACGGTGTCAGCGCTCATGATGTCTCTGCCTCAACGTCCCCGGTCCCGCCCCGGGTTCGGGCGGGCCCTGGCCGTGCTGGTGTGTCGAACGGAATGGTGGTCCCGGCCGCTGGTCTCCGGCGTCGGACCGCGACCTCCAGAACAGCACCGCCAGCCACGGCCCGACAGGGCCAGAGGTCCCTCGCACGTCCGACCTTCGACCCTGCCGTCGAGAAGCCCGGGGCAGTCTTCCGCATCGCATCACCACTGAGCGGCGGAGGCGTCCTATGCCGGCTGACGGTGACTCAGGTGACGATGCAATCGACCGTGAAGTGCATCCACGGCGTCTCAGGCAGCGAAGAGCAGGTAGAGGCCGGTGGCGGTGTAGACGACCATCACCGCGAGCAGGGGGAGCTGTCCCGTGAGCTGGGTCCGCCGTGGCAGCAGCTTGATGGCCCGGTCGTGGGAGGCGATCACCCCCAGCACATGGCCGGTGACGATCGCGAGGACCTTGACGATGGCAAGAAGGGTCGGGTGCGTCGAGAGCCAGTAGCTCACGTGCAGGTCACCGGTCCCGAGAAGGTTCGCTCCCGTCGACATCGGATCGGACAGCAGGATGACCGTCTGCTGGCCGACCTCGACGAAGTAGGACAAGTAGTGCGCGGTGATGTACCCGACGATGATCGGCACGACCGCGTGCGCGAACAGGTTCGGCTGCGAACGAACGGATGAACCGGCGTCCACACCGGCGGCCATCGTGGCCGCCGCGAACGAGACGCCGACGACCAAGCAGAAGACGAGCAGAGCGACGGTGTTCACCACTTCGGAGTTCCAGGTCATCCCCTGCACGAATCCCAGCCAGGTGTTGGAGTCCTTGAAGCTGTCGAACGCGGTGGACCCGAACAGCACCGCGACCACACCGACCAGTCCGGGACGCCCCGGTACGCCGTCCAGGTTGCGCAGCGGTGCGCGAACCACGAGGCGGCCATCGGCGGTCCGACCGAACACCGACAGGTGCCCGACGAGCGTGGAGTACACCTCGAACGGGTCGAACGCCGCGAACCAACGACTGCCGAAGACGCTGCCACCGATCAGCCCGATGCCGATGTAGCCCGCGAACCAGAGCCGGACCGGGCTCAGGTAGGTGCCATGGTTGAAGACCAGCTCCATCCAGACGAAGGCGAGCAGCCCTCCCGTGGCCGGCCAGTACCCGACCCGTTCGGAGAGCCCGAGCAGCCCGCGCTCGGGATCCATGCCAAGGGCCCTGGACAGAGCGAGGTGAAGAGTCCGCACGGGGTTCACGGCGCGGTAGAGCGGGCCGAACAACAAGGACGCTGGCACGAGTCCGACCCAGAGGAGCACGTAGACGACCCCGAAGACCGGGTTGGTGAGCAGGTCCGGGCCAGCCACCGCGGCCCAGACGACGTAGGAGAAGAACGCAAACCCGCACGCCCGTATCGTGGCCGCGAACCCGCGGGAGTCGACCATGCGGGCCAGCCATCCCGGCACCGGGGTGCCTTGGGTGGCGGCGTCGAACCGTGAGGTCTGCCAGGCCAGGGCGAGAACGATGAAGGAGACCGCCAGGGCCGCGGACGCGCCTGCGATGGCGTACCCCGCGGCGATCGGCAGGTCCTTCGCGCCCCCGATCCCGTGCGCGAAGACCATCATGAAACCTCGAGCTGGGCGATGACGACGTCGGCGACGTGGTCCTCGATGTCGACGATTCCGGGCTTGTCGATGCTGACCATGAGCTTCGTCGTGCCTTGGGTGTAGTCGAGGTGCTGTTCGGGGGTGGAGTGAACGTGCAGCTCGCCGGCGCGGTCGCTGGTCACCTCGAGGGAGACGGTCTGGCCGACCTTGACCTTGAGTCGCCGGCCCTGCGGGGTCACCTTGTCCCCAGCGATGGTCACGCTGATGGTCGGGCCGCTGGTTGCTGAGCTGCCGGCTCCGGCTGCCGAGCCTTGTGCAGTGGGCGACGCGTTGTCGGCTCCTCCGCACCCGGACACAAGCACCGCGGTCGCGAGCAGGCCGGCGGCGGTGGCGGAGTGTCGGGCAATGGTGGTGCGCATGATGGATGTCCTTCGTCTAGGAGTGGATGGTCATGCAACGTCGAACCAGGCGCATGGCCGTGGGACGGGGCTGAGCACGCGCTGGTCGAGCGGGAGTACGACGAGCAGGCTGGTGTCGAACGACGGCAGGAAGAACCGCGAACGAGCAGCCCCCGGGCCAGGACCGGAGTCGCGCGAGGGGCCTGGTGGTGTGCGGGAACATCACCGCTACCCAGGGCAGACCCCGGGCGCCGAAAGGTCGACAGTCCAAGCTCCGACCCTCGTGCGGACCGCTCCCCTGCGACGGACCTTCGCCGGCGCAGGGCGCACGCAAATGCGCTTCCGCAGCCTGTGCGGGAACCTCACGCGTGCCTCTGCCGAGTCTGGGTCAGGCGGCGAGGAGCGTCGGCGGTCCGCGCCGGACGACGGCCCCGTCGAGCAGATGTGGTCGGGGGGGCAGAGCTCTCGGAGAGTCACCGAACTCAGGGTGGGCGCGAGCGAGCCGCAGCAGTGCTGTGCCGATCAGCGTGACGATTCCTGAGGTGCCGGGGAGGACCGGGCGGACCATCGCCCGCACCTCGTCGGTCATCAGGCCCACGAGCGTCCACAGCGCCCGCTCCCCCTTGGCGAGCCAGAGGCCGATGGCGACCGCGGCAGCCAGGTGTGCGAGGGCCATGGCGGCGTGTGGTCCAGTGAGGTCGGCCATCAGGTGCTGCACCGGCGCGGGGACGCTCAACTGCGTCCGCGCTGCGCCAGGCGGGGTGGTGTACATCTGGGCGTAGAGGGATCCGATGCGCCGGCCGTCACCGGGCGCCATGGTCGGGCGAGGCGTCAGACCAGCAGCAGCCACCCGGGTCAGTGGCGGGTCGCCCCTGTGCCCCGCCAGACCGGTCAACGCCCCGTGGATGAACGTCTGGCCGGCGACCAGCAGGGCAACCACCCGGAGCGTGGAAGCGGGTCTACCCAGGAGCGAGGCCGCGGTCAGCAGACAGACGAGGAAGAGCATGACGAGCGCGGTCCGCCCGGGAAGCAGTCCACCCATGGAGAGGTGGGCAACGATGCCCGAGATCATCGCCACGGCGGCGAGCAGGACCGCGCGTGTCCAGCGCAGAGCGACTCCAGCAGGCGGTTCCATCCGGGGCATCAGCGCCGTCGCCTGTCCACGAGCCTCACCGGCACGTCACCACCATCCGCTGGGCGTCATCCGCCGGTCCTGACGACCGGAGGCGATCTCATGTCCGAGCTGTGTCGCGTGTAGCGCAGCACGGACAGCGCGAAGTACACGACCACCCCACCCAGGAGCAGGAACCAACCACGATGGCTCGGACCAGGTCGCTCGAACGTGGTCACCTGGAACCTGAACACCCCCGAGGCCAGGTGCCCGTCGATGAAGACCACACTGTAGCGGACACGATACCAACCCTTCTCGTGGGAATCAGCGAGCCGCTGGGCGACGCCGAGGCCGTCCGACACCGGGGCTCCCGTGGCGATGTTCCGCCCCGAGGGCACCACCACCTGCACCTTCGTCCGCCGGTCCGGAATCGTCGGCTGACCGAAGTGCATCTGCACCTGGGCCGGCGCCCCCTTGGTGCTGGCGTTCGGCGCCGGATTCGCGGACGTCAGGTTGGCGTGGGCATCCGCGGGACTCAGACCGACCAACGTCCCGCACGACATCAGAACCAGCACGATCACCGTCCGGGAGAGCCCATGCAGGCGCGCTGTCGTCGAAGCGAACGCCCCGGAGCTCCCCGACCGCTCCGCAGGGCTCTCCATAGCGCGGATGATCCACCCCGGTGGCTGAACGCGCGGAGAATCGCGCACCGTCTCATCAGATTGTCATCCGGCTGTCATGTTGAGCCATCGAGTGTGGCGCTGCGGTTCGGCTGCACAGCCCGAGCGCGAAGGGGAAGGTGACGTCACCACCCCCACCGCCTGTCGATCGGTAGGACACTCCCAGCGTGCGGGAGCGCGCCGACACTGCTCTGGGCTTGCGCACGGTGACGGCGAGCTCGAAGTACGACTTCGCCGTGCACTGTGCGTCGATCGCATGGTTGCGGGAGAATCCCGAGATCCTGCTCGCTGTCCTGCTCGAGGTTCCGAGCATGGAAGACCGCTGCGGCCGGACCCCGAAGTCGGTGACTCTCATTCCGTGCTCTGCGGAGCCGAGCGACACGGCAACGACACGCGGGCTTTCCCACGGATGCGGACCACCACCCCGCCGAGGGTGTAGGCGCGATCAGCGCGAGTGTCGGCAAGGCTGACTCCAGCGGCATCGACCATCGGCGTCAGCAGGACGCTCGCCGACCCGCCGCCCCCGCGTGCGGGACCGCTGTCGGTTCCTGAGAGCTCGAAGACGGCGACGAGTGCGAAGGCGAGCGCGACGACAGCGGCGACGAGGAGCAGCGCAGGTCGCCGACCCGGGCGACGGATCTGTCTCATTGACGGCGTCCCCACTCATCGAGCCCTGACAGCAGCGACCCCGGCGCTGGGCGAGCCGACGCTCTCACACTTCACTGCATGATCGTCCACGCCGGTGCGGCTACGACCGCGTATGCCCGCATCTGGCCGATCCTCGGTGTTTCCCACAGGCCAGCCGCGGTGTGGTGCCCCCGGGCAGATTCGAACTGCCGACGCACGGTTTAGGAAACCGACGCTCTATCCCCTGAGCTACGAGGGCGGATGCGGTCGCGTGAGCCCGACAGCCGCGGCGTACATCTTGACACGGGGGTCACTGCGCCGATGACGGTGTCCTCGGGCGAGGAGCGGAACGCGCGCCCGGCTGAGGTCAGTGGCCCTGGAAGGCGGTCACCCCGGTGAGCGTCGGGACGAAGACGTAGTTGCCGGAGATGATCTGCGACGGGAAGTGCGGCAGCGACCCGGCGGGGCGTCGACCGACGACCGCCCCGTTGCCGAGGTTCAGGATCACCAGGTCGCCCGTGCGCTGGTCGGCGGCGTAGACGCGCTGCCCGGCGATGGTCGGGGAGGAGTAGACCCCGGAACGGGTCCAGGCCCACGACAGGCCCGTCCTGGTGACGCGGAGGGCGCGGATCGCGTTCTCGCCCTTGCACGGCATCACTGCGATCCGGTCGTAGACGGCCGCGCCTCCGAAGGCGGTGCATCCGCGGACCTGGGCGATCTCCGACCCGACGCCGCCGAACCCGCCCGCCGGCAGCAGGTAGACGACGCCGCGCTTGCCGGCGATCAGCAACCGCTGCACTGCGTTGACCGACACCGGTGAGGACGACCCCAGGTCGAGGTCGCGGACGTTGTCGTCCCGCCAGGTGGAGGGTGCGAACACCGATGACGGCGTCAGGGTCGCGGTGTCCAGCTCGGTGACCGAGTCGCTCTTGTCCCAGGTGCCGTTGAGCTCGGCGCCGTTG
>JBDTXF010000218.1:0-5797 GCA_040006355.1 Nocardioidaceae bacterium
CCCCATGACCGAGGGGCTGGGCCAAGCCCGGCCCCGTTCCTGCCTGGCGGTGCGCTCCGCGCGGGCACACGACGAGAACGACCGCCGACCGGCGCTGCTCGGGTGCTCGATCTGCAGTCCTTGTCCGGGGTCGTCGACGTGCACGCCGCTGACGGTGGGTGGGGAGGTCATCGGCTCGGTCCTGGTGAACCGGCCGACAAGCTACAAGGCCACCGAGCGAACCCAGATCCGTGAGGCCGTGGCACAGGCGGCTCCGGTGCTGGCCAACCTGCGCAACCTGGCGATCGCCGAGCTGCGCGCGTCCACCGACTCGCTGACTGGGTTGCCCAACAAGCGCGCGGTCGCGGACACGTTGAACCGGATGTTCGCGCAGGCGTCTCGCTCCTTGACCCCCCTCAGCATGCTCGTGCTGGACCTCGACCACTTCAAGGCACTCAACGACCGTTTCGGACATCCGATGGGTGACCGGGCCCTCGCGAATGTCGGAGCCGCCCTCAGGTCTGCGATCCGTGACAGCGACTTCGCGGGTCGCAACGGCGGCGAAGAGTTCGCGGTGCTGCTCCCGGACACCGACACCCAAGGTGCCCTAGCCACCGCCGAGAAGGTCCGCGCCGCGATCGAGGACGTCAGCATCCCTGGTCTGGATCTCACTATCACCGCCAGCCTCGGGATCGCCAGCTACCCAGAGCACGCGGTCAACCCAGATCGACTCGAACGGCTCGCCGACGCCGCTCTTTACGTCGCCAAGCGGACCGGACGCAACCGCGTAGAGGTCGCCACCCCGACGCAAGAACCCACAGGGCCCGAGAACCGCGCCGGAGACGGAAGTCTCACGCCCACGACGTAGACGCAAAGGGTCTGGAAGCCGACGATTGTCAGGGTCCTGGCGGACCACCTCAACATGACCCGGAGTGGGCGGGACCGTGTGACCGCCACATCCCCGCGGCGGCCGGCGTCGCGAAGAGCGAGGGGCGTGCATGAGCACGTTCACGTCCCGATCCGAGAGACGCCCACATCTTGCGGGACCTGCTCGACCTGTCGGAGAGCTTCCCGAGCAACGACCAGCAGGCGCTTCCACTTGTCGTCGGGCTGGCAAGAGGAGCGCGGGAATGCCCCCACCACAAGGACCACCACGACGGCGCCACGATCGCGCGTTCGATCCGTCCCTGGGCGCCGGGTGACCCGACCGAGGACAGATGGCTACGGATCTCGGCCCCAGTGTGCGCCCGGTACGCCGTGGGCCTCTTGCCGAGGGACGACCAGAGGTCCGACTCGCGTGTGAGGTCCGCCCCCCGGACCCGGTCGACACACACCGCTTGGCCACCACCCCGCTAGGAAGATTGGCAGGCGACGAGCAGGCTGTCCGCGACGGAGGCGTAGAAGCCCGTCCGCTGTTCCTCGTTCATCGCCGACCAGAACGGGCTCCTCAAGACGCCCGGGGCCACAGCATCGACCCGGATCGGTGCCAGTTCGACGGCAAGTGCCTTGGCGAGGGACGAGATCGCCCCGGACACGCTTGCTCCTAGGGCCCACCCGGCGCCGGGTCTGGAGGCGGCGCTGCCCGAGGTGAGCGTGATGGCGGCTCGGGCGTGAGGTGTGGTCCCGCGGCATGCACGGCGTTGAGGGCACCGAAGAGACGGACGTCGAAGAAGCTGCGGGCACGGACCAGGTCCAGGTCGTCGACCGCCATCATCGACAGGGGCTCCCAGCCGTGTACACCAGATGGTCGATCGCCCCCACGTCAGCGACGAGGTGCTCCAGCGACCGAGTGTCGAGCACGTCGGCGGTACGACCGACCGCACCCTCCCTCAGGAGGGAGTGCCCTGTCGACGCTGTTGTTCTGGAGGCTCATGTGGCTCGCTCTGGTACTGGACGCTGCGCGGTCAGGGCATCGTGGAGGAAGGCGCGGACGGAGGTGGCGACCTCGTCGACATGTGCCTCCAACAGGAAGTGACCACCGTCCAAGAGCTCGACACGGACATCGGGTGAGTCGGCACGGAACGCCTCAGCGCCGGCAGCTGCGAAGATCTCGTCGTTGCGTCCCCACACAGCAAGCACGGGCACACCCGAGGTGCGCAGCCAGGCGTGCACGGCCGGGTAGAGGGCGACGTTGGTCGGGTACTCGCGGAACAGCTTGAGCTGGACCTCGACGTTTCCGGGTCGCTGCAGCATCGAGTCGTAGTCGTGGTGCCAGGCGTCGGGGCTGACGAGGCTGGGATCCGGCTCGCCGTGGATGTACTGCCATCTGAACGCGTCCAGGCTGAGGGCGGCTCGCAACGGCCGCTCCGTGACCGTGTTCGGGTCGGCGGCATAGCTCCACAACGGCTCCCAGAAGGACGGGACGAAACCGGCGGTGTAGGCGTTGCCGTTCTGACTGATCACGGCCGTGATGGCCGTGGGACGACGCAGCGCGAGACGCCACCCCACGGGTGCACCGTAGTCCTGTACGTAGATCGCGTAATGGCTGACGCCGAGATGTTGTATGAGGCCGTCGATACCCTCAGCGAGTGCCGCGAAGGTGTAGTCGAAGTCCTCGGCCTTCGGAGACTCCGACAACCCGAAGCCCAGGTAGTCCGGGGCGATGACGTGGTAGTCCCTGGCGAGCAGCGGAATCAAGGTGCGGAACATGAACGAGCTGGCCGGTGCGCCGTGCAGCAGGAGGATCGTGGGAGCCGAAGGTTCGCCGGCCTCACGGTAGAAGACACGGCGGCCGTCGATGGCGACGAAGCGGTGCCGGGTGCGTGGAGGACGTTCCTCGCCGTTCATGATCCTCATCTGGCGCCGTCACTGATATGGACCACGACCTTGCCGGCGTTGCCGGCGGTCTCCAGCGTGTGATGGGCCTCGTGGACCGTCTCTAGGGTGAACTCGCGTGGGTCGACGATCGACGTCAGGCCGCCCTCATCGACCAGAGCGGAGGCGTGGCGCAGGATGCTTCCGTGGTGGCCGCGGTCCTGACCTGTGAGAAGGGGGAGCAGCGTGAAGACACCGGAGTAGGTGGCACCACGGAACGAGAGCGGGGCGAGGCTGTGGGTGCCCCATCCTAGGACGCTGACCACGTGACCGGTGTAGCGCCGCACGGAGGCGAACGAGGCGTCCAACGTGGCACCCCCCACGGTGTCGAAGATGATGTCGAAGCCCTCGCCGCCGGTGTGGTCGTGCACGTACTGCTCAGCGCTCGTGGTGATGAAGTCGATGGCCGTGGCACCGAAGCGCCGGATCACAGGGGCGTCCGCGGCTGTTCCGGTGGCGAACACCGTTGCTCCGCGCGCGATGGCGAGCTGTACGGCGACGTTGCCGACCCCACCGGCTCCTCCCTGGATCAGCACCGTGTCCCCTGTGCTGACGTGTGCTCGATCGACCAGTCCCTCCCAGGCAGTCACGATGGCCAGAGGCGCGGCCGCGGCTTCCTTGAAGCTCCAACTGGCTGGTTTGACCGCGATCAGCCGGGCGTCCACCGCGGCGTACTCCGCAAGCGACCCCTGGACCCCTCCCACTCCCCCGGTCATTCCGTAGACCTCGTCACCGGGGTTGAAGCTGGTGACGTCAGTGGCCACGGCCTCGACGGTGCCGGCGAGGTCGATGCCGAGGATGGCGGGAAGTGTGGTGCGCGCGTGCGCGGCGGCCCCGATGCGGATCTTCGTGTCGAGTGGATTGACCCCACTCGAGTCGATGCGCACGAGCACGTGCCCTGGCAGGAGGTTCGGCAACGGCACATGCGCCAGCCTCAGCGGCTCGCCGAACTTGTGCAACACCGAAGCTCGCATCTGTACACGGGGACTCATGACGGCCTTCCTCATCATCTCGGCGGTGGCGGGCTGCCTCCCTCCTGCACCCACCGTGGGGGTTGCCGTGCCGCGCCAACATCAGTCAACCGACCACGGGACGGCCGCCGCGATCCGCTGATAGGCACCGAGGCCGAGGATCAGGCGTTGCGGGTGATTCTGAGGTGAGCAGGTCGAAGACAGTGGCTGCAGCCAGCTCGGGATTGGATTGGGAACATGGCGTCGCTGGCGCCGTTCGGGATCAACATCGTGATCGTCGAACCCGGCGCGTTTCACGCGGACTGGCAGGTTCTCGCTGCTCCTACATTCGTGGCCCCACTGTGACCAGAGCGTCAGGAGGTCAACCGCGACCGGGACGCGAACAGCGGCACCCTACCCGGTTGGCCCCGTTCGCGGAGCCGGAGTCATCAACGATGTGCTGTGCTCCGACACCACCCCCGCGTCGTTTGCACCTGGGCGCAGAGGCGGTGGCCATCACCCTGCGGGCGAGGTCGAGCGACCTGCGGAGACGCTCACGTGAGCGTAGCTGGGCGCGGGCGGGCTGCCCGACCATGGATCGCTAAGCCGGTTCCGTCACCAGCACTGAGGAGGCGTGGACGATCGCGTGTCTCAGACGGGTCAGACCTGGGTCGGCTGAAGAGCTCGAGCGTGCCGCGAGGAAGAGGTGCCGCTCGACCGGCCGCTCGAGTGCGAGGAGTCGCACCCCGTCCGGCAGCCGGTCGATGGCGAGCTCGGGAACCAGCGCCACTCCAGCCCCCACTGCGACAAGTGCCAGGAGGACCCCGAAGTCGGTGGCCTCGGCCGTCACCCGTGGCGCGAACCCGGCCGCGCCACAAGCGCGGATGACCATGTCGCAACAGCTGGTCTCCGGTCTGGGGACGAGCCAGTCCTCGGCGGCGAACTGTTGCAGGTCCACCGGCCCGGTCAGCCCTCGAGCCGCTGGCACCGCCAGCCACACGGGCTCGACCCGGAGCGGCCAGATCGACAGGCCGCGTGAGTCGATCGGCTCCAGCGAGGAGTAGGTGTGGGTGATGGCAAGATCGACGTTTCCCGCGCGTAGCGCCGAAGAGGACTCCGCGGGTTCCATCTCCACCAGCTCGATGCGCAGCGAGTCCTGGCCTGCTGTGCGGAGATCGGCCCAGGTGGCGGCCACGATCGTCCGGGCAGCCGATGGAAAGGCAGCCATCCGGTAGGTGCCGGCGGCCCCGTCCCGCAGTGCCTGCACCTCCATCTCGGCCAGCGTCAGTCGCTCCACCACGTCGATGCCGTGCTGGGCCAGCAGGCGGCCAGCGGGCGTGAGTCGCACGCTGCGGCCATCCTTCTCAGTGAGCGCGACACCCACCTCACGCTCGAGTGCCGCGATCTGCATCGAGACACCAGGTGCGGTCTGGTGCAGCTGACGTGCCACCGCCGCGATCGTGCCCAGACGCTCGAGCTCGGCGAGCATGCGCAGTCGACGAGGATCCAACACGTAAACAAACGTTACAGGTCGAACTACAACAAGTAAATGGCGGTTTCGCACGAAGGCGCGCACCATGAGTCATGGCCCGCTCGGGAACATCCCGCCCCTCATCGAGTGCCCGCACCGCGCTGGCCGGAACCGTCGTAGTGCTGGCTTGGGCCAGCGCGTTCCCCGCCATCCGGGTCGCCGCACCCGAGCTCGGTGTCGTCGGCCTCTCCCTCGTGCGGCTGCTGGTCGCCAGCCTCGCGCTCCTAGTCCTCGCCCCAGCCCTGGGACTCCGCATGCCCGCGCGGCGCGACGTCCCGCTCGTGGTCGCCTGCGGATTCTTCGGCATGGCTGCCTACCAGGTCCTGCTCAACTGGGGCGAGCTCCACGTCCAAGCGGGCACAGCCAGCATCATCGTCGCCGCCGCCCCCCTGGTGAGTGTCGCCATCGCCGCTGGAGCCTTCGGGGAACGACTGACGGCGGTCAAGATCGCCGGGAGTGCCATGGCCATCGCCGGTGTGGCACTGGTGTCGACCTCGAGATCGAGCACCTCGGTGACCTCGAC
>JBDTXF010000219.1:0-5789 GCA_040006355.1 Nocardioidaceae bacterium
CGTTGCCGCCGACATCTTCTTGGCAACGACAACCACCGAGCCCGGCGGGAGCGCGTAGCGACCAGGCACCCACCTCGGCAGGCGGTAGACGACCAGGGACAGGGCGACCGGGCGCATCTGCACGTTTCAGACCCGTCGACCCGGCGCATCTGCAGGGCTCTCGCGCCGGTCGAGACGTGCAAACGGGCCGGGTCGGCGGGGTCGAGACGTGCAGACGGGCCGGGTCGGCGGGGTGTCAGGTGCCCAGGGCGCGGAAGAAGCCCTCGGGGGCGAGCACGTCGGCCGGGGACAGGTCGTGGATCGAGGTGTGGTTGAGACCGAGCAGCGCGGCGTCGATCCCGCCGCGCAGGATGTCCAGGACGTTCTCGACCCCGGTCTGCCCGCCGGCCGCAAGGCCCCAGAGGTAGGCGCGGCCGATCATCACCGCGCGAGCGCCCAGGGCCACCGCCTTCACGACGTCGCTGCCACGGCGGATCCCCCCGTCGAGCACCACCTCGATCTGCCCGCCGACGGCCTCGGCCACCGCGGGCAGCGCACGGATCGGTGCCGGGGTCCCGTCGAGGTTGTTGCCGCCGTGGTTGGACACCGAGATCGCGGTGACCCCCGCGTCGACGGCCTTGTGCGCGTCGTCGACGCGGCAGACGCCCTTGAGCATGAACGGTCCGCCCCACTGCTCGCGCATCCAGGCGACGTCCTCCCACGACGGCGGGTCGGTCTGCATCCAGGCGCCGTAGGCCCCGAAGAAGGTCGGCGGCGGGGTCTCCCCCTCGGCGAGGTTGGGCGCGGTCAGGTCGGGGAACCCGCCGCTGCGGGCGAAGTCGAGCAGCCACCGCGGCCGGCGCAGGCCCTCGGGCGAGAGCCTGACCATCGTCTTGAGGTCCATCTTCTCGGGGATCGCCGGGCTGCCCCAGTCCCGGCCGTGCGAGAACGACCAGTCCAGGGTCGCGATCAGCCCGACGCAGCCGGCAGACCGGGCGCGCTCCATGCGGGCCGCCATGTCGTCACGGGATCCCATCCAGTACATCTGGAAGAAGGTCTGCGGGTTCGCTGCCACCACGGCCTCGACCGGCTTGCTGGCGAACGACGACAGCCCCATCGCCGTGCCCCGGGCCGCGGCCGCGCGGGCGACGGCCACCTCACCCTCGGGGTGCACGGCCTGCACGCCGGTGGGCGAGATGATCACGGGCATCGAGATGTCCTGCCCCATCACGGTGGTCGCCTGCTCGCGCTTGGTGGACGCGCCCGCGACGTGCGGCGCGAAGCCGAGCTCGGCGAAGGACGCGGTGTTGTCGGCGTACGACGACCCGCGCTCCGACCCGGCCAGCAGCGCGTCGTACACCGACGGTGGCAGTCGCTTGCGGGCGCGGCGCTGCGCCTCGGCGACGGTCTCGAACCAGGTGCTCTTGCTCATCAGGTGCCTCTTCTCGGTGACGGGAAACCTCGGAGTGCGGGGACCAGGGCGCGCGGGCTGCCCGCACGCAGGGCACCGGCCCACAGCCCGGCGCCGTAGGCCAGGTCGTCGAGCCGGCGGGCGACCAGGAACCGGACCGGGTCCAGGTCCGGGTGGACGCGGTGGTGGTCGAGCAGCGCGTCCGCGACCGCCGCGACGACCAGCGCACGACGCGCCCGCGGGAACCGGACCGCGGCCACGGCCGCCACCGGCCAGTAGTGGCGGGTCAGCGCCGAGCCGGCCTGGGTCAGCGCGGAGACGCCGCCCAGCGCGGTGAGCGACGCGGCGGTGCGCAGCGGCCGGTCGTCGGTGTCCAGCTTGCCGGCGATCCTCACGCTGACGGCTGCTGCGACAGCGACCGCGAGCGGCAGGGACCACCGGCGCTGCGCCAGCACGGCGAGCGTCAGGGCGGCGGTCCACGGGGAGAGCACCAGCGGGGCGACGTCCGAACCGTAGCGGGAGGCCAGCGGGGCCGCCCCGGTGCCGTAGTACGCCTTGCGGCGCAGCCAGGGCGCGAGCTCCGTCCGGTGGTCGTGGCGTACGGCGGCCGCCGGCTCGTAGCGCACCCGCCACCCCTCCTCGCGGACCCGCCAGACGAGGTCGACGTCCTCGGCGACGTGCATCCGCTCGTCGAACCCGGACCCGAGTGCCTCTCGCCGGGCGAGGAGGGCGGCGCTGGGCAGGTAGGCGACCCGTCCCAGGGGCTGCACGGGTGCCGGCTCGGGACCCAGGTCGAGCGAGGACCTGGCCGCCTCGTAGCGGCACAGCCACGAGTCGTCCTCCTGCGGCTCCCTGCCGAGGACCCGCGGGCCGACGACTGCGACCGCCGGGTCGTCCAGGTGCCGCCGGAGGGTGCCCAGCCAGCCCGGCACCGGGACCACGTCGGAGTCCAGGAACGCCACGAAGGGGGTGCGTACGGCGAGGAGCCCGGAGTTGCGGGCGGCGGCCGGTCCGGTGCTGCGGGGGTGCCGGACCAGTCGAGCACCGAACTCGGAGGCGATCGCGCGGGTCGCTCCCGGGTCGCAGGACCCGTCGTCGACGACCACCACGGGCAGCCCCGGGAGGGCAGCGAGCAGCCGGGCCAGGTGGTGGGGGCGGTCGCGCACCGGCACCACGACGGTGACGTCCCGGACCGCGTCGTCGTCGGGGTGGGAGGACCACCACGGGTCGGCGAGGCCGCGGTCCAGCAGCAGCCGGGCCATCGTCGAGGAGTCCGCGTCGCGCGCCACGAGCGTGCCGTCGGCCGACAGCAGCAGCCGGGCCCGGGGTCGCAGCCTCAGCACCGCGCCCGAGCCGCCGACGAGCAGCCGGCCGCCGTCGCAGGTGTGCGTCCCGGACCCGAGCCTGACCGTGAAGCCCGCGGGGAGCGAGGGCGTGCTCACGCGAACCCTCCGTCGGCGCGCAGCACCGAGCCGTGCACGACGGTCCCGGCGGTGCATCCGAACTCGACCACGGCCGCGACCTCGTCGGGCTCGAGCGGCCGCCCGGCCGCCTGGGACTCCGCGAGGGTCGCGACGTCGACGTCGTAGACGGCGGCCGTCGCGGCCAGCATCGCGGTGTCGGTCGACCCGGGCGAGACGGCGCACGCGGTGACACCGGTGCCCTTGAGGTCCGCGGCGAGACCACGGACGATCCCGATCACGGCGTGCTTGGCCATGCAGTAGGCGGCCAGGTGCCACAGGCCGCGGTCCCCCGCCGCCGAGGCGACGCCGACGAAGACCGGGTCCTGCTGGGACGTCAGCAGGTGGGGGACACAGGCGTGCGCGGTGTTCCAGACCCCGAGCGCGTCGGTCTCCCACAGCAGAGCCAGGTCCTCGGGGGTCGTCTCCCACAGCGGTGCGCCACCGGCCATCACCGCGGCACCGGCGACCACCACGTCGAGCGATCCGCTCCGTGCGACGACGTCGGCCGCGATCGCCTCCAGCGCCTGCGCGTCACGCACGTCCGCCAGCACGGGGAGCACGCGCGAGGGGTCGAGCGCGACGACGGTGTCGAGGTCCGTGCGCGTCGCCAGCGGGTACGTCGTGCCCGCGGCGTCACCGGCACACGAGTCCAGCGCGTGCACGACGTAGCCCCGCGCGAGCAGTCGGCGCACGACGGCCGCGCCGATGCCCCGGGCCGCTCCGGTGACCAGCGCAACGCGCGGGGCGTCGGTCATGGCGCGCCGAGCGGCTGGCGGGTCCTGCCGGCCCCGGAGAGCCTGCCGTTCGCGCTCACGTCGAGGGTGACCAGCTCCGCGACGAGGTTCGCGACCAGTCGCTCGAACAGGACGCCGCCCTTCTCGGGGCTGCTGGCGGTCGGGTCGCCGAGGACGCCGCTGGCGGAGACCGCTCGCACCCCCTCCGCGCGCAGCCGGGGCATCAGGTCGGTCACCGGCTCGGTCGTCCCCGCAGACATCAGGTCCACCCGCACGGCCCACGGCGCGAGGTGGCGCAGCAGCGAGGTCTCGGTGTCGCCGGCGTGCGCGTCGGCGTCCGGGAGCGCCGTCGAGGTCCAGGCGACCGGCCGCCCCTCGTAGCGCAGCAGCTCGACCACCTTGGTCAGTGTCGCGGTGTTCCCCCCGTGCCCGTTGACGAAGATGACGCCGCGGGCCCAGCGCGCAGCGGACCGGCCGAGCTCGGTGAGCAGGAGCAGCAGCGCCTCGTGACCGATCGACACCGTGCCCGGGAAGCCCTCGTGCTCGCCGCTGGCGCCGTAGTTGACCGTCGGTGCGACCAGCACGGTGGTGCCGCCCCGGTCGAGGCGCTCGGCCGCGGCGCGGGTGACCGCGTTGGCGATCATCGCGTCGGTGGACAGCGGCAGGTGCGGACCGTGCTGCTCGACGGACCCGACGGGCACCAGGAGCAGGGCCTCGTGCGAGACGACCTTGGGCCAGCACCGCTGTCCCAGCCCGAGCGAGGTGGTCGGCCGCATCGAGGTCCTGCCCACGACCACGCTCAGCCGCCGACGCCGGTGAGCGGGCTCTCGTCGCAGGCTCGGTCCGGTCTGGTGGTCAGCAGCGTCAGCGGCACCGGCGCGTTGCGGACCGTCCCGGTGTGCGAGTGGTCCTGGGAGGCGGTCGGAAGCGCCTGCGTGGGCGTGCCGGCGTTGCCCTTCACGCACTCGGGGTCCGGGCCGTCCAGCGGCAGCCCGGTGAAGAACTTCGCGGCCATGCACCCGCCGCGGCACGAGTCGAACGCTGAACAAGACGTGCAGGCGCCCCCCGTCTGTGGTGAGCGCAGTTCGGTGAACAGCTCGGATTCACGCCAGACCCGGGTGAACCCGCCTTCGCTGCGAACGTTGCCGGCCAGGAAGTTGTCGTGGATCGCGAACGGGCACGCGTACACGTCACCGACCGGGTCGATCAGGCAGACGACCCGTCCAGCACCGCACAGGTTCAGTCCGGGCAGCGCATCGCCATATGCAGCAAGGTGAAAGAACGAGTCGCCGGTGAGCACGTTGTCGCCGTTCGCGACCAGCCAGTCATAGAGCTCGCGCTGCTGCTCGGGGCGCGGGTGCAGCTCCTCCCAGACGTCGGCGCCGCGCCCCGAGGGACGCAGCCGGGTGAGCCGCAGCTGAGCGCCGAACCGGTCGGCGATCGCCTTGAACTCGTCGAGCTGGCTGATGTTGTGCCGGGTGCAGACGACCGAGATCTTGAAGTCCCGCATGCCGGCGGCCTGCAGGTTCGTCATCGCCCGCATCGCCGCGTCGTAGGTCCCGGCGCCGCGCACCGCGTCGTTGACGTCCGCGGTGGCGCCGTCCAGCGAGATCTGGACGTCGACGTAGTCGGTCGCCGCGAGCTTCGCCGCCCGCTCGGGGGTGATCCGGAACCCGTTGGTGGAGAACTTGACGCCCACGTGGTGGTCGACCGCGTAGTCGAGCAGCTCCCAGAAGTCCTGGCGCACCGTCGGCTCGCCGCCGCCGATGTTGACGTAGAAGATCTGCATCCGCTCGAACTCGTCGATGAGCGCCTTGCACTCCGGGGTCGACAGCTCGTCGGGGTCACGTCTGCCCGAGGAGCTCAGGCAGTGCACGCACGCCAGGTTGCAGGCGTAGGTCAGCTCCCAGGTCAGGCAGATCGGGGCGTCCAGGCCCTTCTCGAACTGGTCGACGAGCCTTCCGGGTGCGAGCGGAGCGGTCGTTGCGGCTCTGTCCTGGACGATCGTCATGCGGTGTCCCTCCTGCGGATCATGCCGCCGGTCGCGAGTCCCTGCAGTGCTCCGACGTAGGCCGTCCAGTGCGGCTCGGGGACGCCCGCGTCGCGCAGCGCCACCTCCACGCTGGAGCTGGTGCCCAGCCGGCGTACGACGTCCACGAGCTCGGGGGTCTTGAGGAAGCTGAGCCGGCGGGTGCCGAAGTG
>JBDTXF010000220.1:0-5788 GCA_040006355.1 Nocardioidaceae bacterium
GAAGGCCTACCGCAAGCTGGCCCGCCAGCTGCACCCGGACGTCAACCCCGACCCGGGCAGCGCGGACAAGTTCAAGGAGGTCTCGCACGCCTACGAGGTGCTCTCGGACCCCGAGAAGCGCCGGATGTACGACCTGGGCGGCGACCCCTTCAACGGGAGCGGCTTCGGCGGCGGTGGCGCGGGTGCTGGCGCGGGCTTCTCCTTCACCGACATCATGGATGCGTTCTTCGGCGGCAACGGCGCCGGTGGCGCCCAGGGTGGCCGGGGTCCACGACCGCGCGTACGTCGCGGCCAGGACGCCCTGATCCGCCTCGACGTGGCGCTCGCGGAGGCCGCGTTCGGCACCACCCACGAGCTCAAGGTCGACACCGCCGTGCTGTGCACCCTCTGCAACGGCGACGGTGCCGCGCCGGGGAGCCACCCCCAGCAGTGCGAGACCTGTGGCGGGCGCGGCGAGACCGTGCACGTCCAGCGGTCGTTCCTCGGCGAGGTCCGGACCATGCGGCCCTGCGCGGCCTGCCGCGGGTTCGGCACGATCATCCCCGAGCCCTGCCGGGAGTGCTCCGGCGACGGCCGGGTCCGGTCCCGCCGGACGCTCACCGTCAAGATCCCGGCCGGTGTCGACACCGGCACCCGGGTCCAGCTCTCCGGCCAGGGCGAGGTCGGCCCCGGAGGCGGCCCCGCCGGCGACCTCTACGTCGAGATCCACGTCGACGACCACCCGGTCTTCACCCGGCACGGCATCGACCTGCTCGCCAGCGTCACCCTCCCGATGACCGCGGCGGCCCTCGGCACCACGATCACGCTGCCCACGCTGGAGGCCGACGTGGCCGCCCCGGACTCCGAGGTCGAGACCAGCGTGCCCCTCGAGATCCGGCCGGGCACCCAGTCGGGCACCGAGACCGTGCTCGGCGGCCGAGGCGTCCCGTCCCTGCGCGGGACCGGTCGCGGCGACCTGGTCGCGCGCATCGTGGTGGAGACGCCGACCCGGCTCGACGACCACCAGGAGGAGCTGCTCCGGGACCTCGCTGCCGCTCGCGACGAGCAGTCGCCCGACGGCCAGGTGCACGCGCCGCACAAGTCGGTCTTCAACCGGCTGCGCGACGCGTTCAACCCCCGATGAGCCTCCCGGTCTTCCTCCACGAGGGCATCGTCGGCAGCGCGGTCGGCGACGTCGTCGAGCTCGCCGGCGACGAGGGCCGCCGCGCCGTCGTCGTACGCCGCACCCGCGTCGGCGAGCAGGTCGCTCTGACCGACGGTGCCGGGACGACCGCGACCTGCACGGTCACCGCGACGTCCCGCACGGGCCTGTCCGCGACGCTCGACGCGGTCGTCACCAGCGACCCGGAGATGCCGCGCGTGGTGGTGGTCCAGGCGATCCCCAAGGGAGATCGCGGCGAGCTCGCCGTGGAGATGCTCACCGAGGTCGGTGTCGACCTGATCGTCCCGTGGGCGGCGTCGCGCTCGGTGTCGGTGTGGCGCGGTGACAGGCAGGCCAAGGCGCTCGCGAAGTGGCGTGCCACCTCCCGCGAGGCCGCGAAGCAGGCTCGCCGGACGTGGTTCCCCGAGGTCGCCGACCCGGTCACCACCGACCAGGTCGTCGGCCTGCTGCGTGAGGCGTCGGTGCCCGTGGTGCTCCACGAGGCCGCGTCGGGTCCGCTGGCCGACCTGCCGATCCCCGGACGCGGCGAGATCGTGATCGTGGTCGGCCCCGAGGGAGGCATCAGCGACGAGGAGCTCGCAGCCTTCGCCAGCGTGGGAGCCGAGCCCGTCCGGATGGGCACATCGGTGCTGCGCACCTCGACGGCCGGGGTCGCCGCGACGGCGGCCCTGCTGGCCCGGACCCGCTGGCGCTGAGCCGTACCGTCGGACGCGTCAGGCCAGGAACGTCTCCAGTGCGTCGAGCTCGGTGTCCAGGTCGGCACGCTCGCCCCCGGTGAGCCGCCGGAAGAGCTCGACGTCCACCCGGCCGGACGGGGTGCGCCGCCACAGCCCCTCGAGCGCGCCGTCGACGAAGACCGTCGCGCCCAGTCCGCCGTTGCTGCCCATCCAGCGGCCGCGCTTCTCGCGGTCCGGGGTGACCCGGTCGCGGTCGGCGTGCGAGAGCCAGAGGTTGTCGTAGCGACCGAGCAGCCGCACCGGAGCGGGGGTCTCGGCCTCGGCCAGCGGCACCCCGGCGAGGTCCACCAGCGCACGGCCCCTCTCGTCGCGGTAGGGCACCAGCTCGTCCTCGAGGGACCGCAGGACCGCACGCATCCCGGTGATGCCCGACCAGGTCGTGACGTCCGCCGCGGAGGCCGGCCCGTAGGCGCACAGGTAGCGCCGCACCACCTCGGCCGGGTCCGGGTCCGGGACCGGCTCGTCGGCCACCCAGCTCTGGAGCAGGTCCACGACCACCCCTCCGCTGCGCTGCCACAGCCCGCGCGGCGGCACCTGCACCAGCGGCACTTCGCAGCGCGCCCGCTGGGCCAGCGCGGTCTCCGGCACCCCCGGGAAGGTCCCGCCGAGCAGCTCGCCGAGGACCGCGAAGGGGACGGGACCGTCCGCGAGCGCTGTGGCCACGGCCCGCCGGAGGTCGTCGCGGTCGACCTCCGCGGCCCGGCGGCTGTCCTGGCCGGTGCCCGCCTGCCGGTCCAGCTGCGGCTGGACGAGGGCCCGCAGCAGCAGTGCGTCCCGCGGCGAGACGAGGTGGATGGTGCCGCGCATCAGCAGCAGCCGGACCGCCGTACGCCGTTCGAGCGCGGCGGAGACGACGGTCGGGTCGAGGTCGCGCAGCCGGCTCCACAGCGAGACGTACGGCGGCAGCGCCTCCTGGGCCTGCAGGCCGAGCAGGTGCTCGATCTCGTCCGCTGGAGAGAGCGTCGCGCGGGTGAGGAGGTGCTGGCGCTGGAGCAGGGTGCGGTTGAGCACCCGGTGGCTCAGGGTGTCAGGCGGCACGTCCTAGATCGCGGGATCGAGGCGCAGGCCGGCGCGCTCCAGGGCCGCCTCGACACGCCCTCGCTCGCCGTCGAGCTCCGGCCCGGGTGGCAGCACCCCCAGCAGGTGCTCGACGCCCAGTGACGCGCAGGCCTCCCCCAGCACCCGGTCGTAGGCCCGGCGGCCGCCCTCGACGCGCACGAACGATGCACCCGCGGGTGCGTAGCGCACTCGCACACCGAGCCGCCGGACGTCACACGCGATCTCCTCGATCGGCCGGCCCCGCAGTGAGAGTGGCTCGTGCGGACGGTGGAGCATCCGGCCGGCGAGGGCTCGCCCGACCCGCTGGATGCGCCGCAGGCCGAGGTTGGCGAGCACGAGGGCGCCGAGGACCGCAGGGCCCTGGACCGACGACGCGTTCACGCACCCATCGTAGGTCGGCCACCCTGGCTCGGACAGCCCTTCGGGAGGACACCTCGAACCAGGCAGCGCGGGCTGATCCAGGCTCAGCGCTGGGCGGCGGCCAGTGCCTCGGTCATGCCGGCGACGTCCAACCGGGGTCCGTAGCCAGGGGTGCCGGGCTCGATGCGCCAGCTCTCGGACAGGGGACCGACGTCCACGACGTCGAAGCCGAACTCCTCGATCAGGGCGGTGACGGTCTCCTTGGCGCCCGCGTCGTCGCCGGCGATGGCGAGCGCGCGGCGGTCCGGCGCCCCGGCCGGCAGCGCGTGCTCGCTCAGGTGGCCGGACATGATGTGGTTGAACGCCTTCACCACGTGCGAGCTGGGCAGGTGCTCCGACAGCAGGGAGGCCGACGTGGTCGACGAGTCGTCCAGCGAGGCGATCTGCCCGTCGCGCTCAGGGTAGTAGTTGTTGGTGTCGATCACGACCTTGCCCAGGAGCGGCTCCACGGGCACCTGCTCGTAGGCCTTCAGCGGGATGGTCACCACGACGATGTCCCCCCGTCTGGCCGCGCCCTCGGCGGAGTCCGCGTCGGCGTGTGCCCCGAGCGCCTCGACCTCGGCCGTGAGCGTGCCCGGTCCGCGTGAGTTGCTGAGCACCACGTCGTACCCGTGGTCGACGGCCAGCCGCGCGACCGCCTGCCCGATGTTGCCTGCTCCGATGAGCCCGATCGTCGTCATGTGGGCGCAACTCCGTCAGCCGTCAGGTTGTTCCGTCAGCGCACGGTCACCGACTGGCTGTGCCGCGCCGGAGGGTTGCCCTCACCCCCGGAGACGTCCTCGTCGTGCACGACGAGCGTGTAGTCGCCCGGTGGCGCGGTCACCTGGAAGGAGAACGGCGAGAGCGTGCAGCACTCCTCGGCGGTGGTGAACCCGCGCTCGACGACGCTGGAGCCGGCCATCAGCTCCCACTGGACGTTGGCCTCGAACGCCGACGCCCTGCCGGACACCCTGAACGGGCTGCTGAGGATCGCGCCCGGTGCCGGGGCCTCGACCACGACCCGGCTCGAGGACACCTCCGAGGGGGTCGCGGCGCTGGCCGAGGCCGACGCCGCCGAGCCGGCCGGGCCGGGGCTCGCGGTCGTGGGTCGCGGGGAGCCCCCGAGCACGAGGACCGCGGCCACGGTCGCCGCGACGGCCAGCGCGGCGCCGCTCGTGGCCCAGGCCCACCCACGGCGGGGAGGGGCAGCGGTCCGCGAGCGGATCGTGGCGAGACCGTGCCGCGGCTCCACCCCCGAGACGGCGTCGTCGAGCAGCGAGCGGAGCTCGTCGTCGTGGTCGGTCGGGTTCATCGCACGTCCTCCATCACGGACCGCAGGGCGGCCACGCCCCGCGAGGCATGGCTCTTGACAGCACCGCGGCTGATGCCGAGGGTCGCCGCGATCTCGGCCTCGGAGAGGTCGAGGTAGTAGCGCAGCGCGAGTACCTCGCGCTGCCGGTCCGGCAGGCCGCGCATCGCGTCCAGCACGGCGGTCCGGCGCTCCGAGACCAGCGCGTCCTCGTCGGCACCCGGACCGTGCGGGAGGACGGGCGGGGGGTGGGCCGCCTGGACGCCGCGATGCCGCAGCACGGACCGGGACCGGTTCACCACCGTCTGCCGGAGGTAGGCCAGGGCCTTGTCGGGCTCGCGGAGCGAGCGCCACTTGCCGTGCATCGCCACGAACGAGTCCTGGACCACCTCCTCGGCGGTCTCCGGGTCACGGACCAGCAGGACGGACAGGCGCACCAGTCGGCGGTAGTGGCCGGCATAGAGCTCCTCGACCGCGGCATCCGCGTCCCAGGAGGCAGACGTCGCCATGGCACCCCCTCGGGCGGGTCGGGTGAGCGTCGACAGGGTCACGCTAGTTGCACGCGCCAGGCAGGCGTCCGGTTTACCGACCGGTCCACCTGTCGGGTCCCGCAGCCGGCTCCGCCGCCTAGAGTGACCCCATGGCGACCACCGCTGACTGCTTGTTCTGCCAGATCGTCGCAGGGGGGATCCCCGCCGACGTGGTCCACGAGACCGACACCACCGTGGCGTTCCGCGACATCGAGCCGCAGGCGCCCACCCACGTGCTGGTCATCCCGCGGACCCACCAGCCGGATGCTGCGGCGCTGGCTGCCGCCGAGCCGGGAGTCCTCGTCGACCTGGTCAACGCGGCCGCCGTCGTCGCGGCCCAGGAGGGACTGGGCGACGGCTACCGGCTGGTGCTCAACACCGGCCCGGCAGCGCACCAGACCGTGTTCCATGCCCACCTGCACCTCCTCGGCGGACGGTCGATGGGCTGGCCGCCGGGATGACCAGGCGTCTCACGGAGGTGCTGGCCACCGGCGCGCTGCTCGCGCTGGCGCTCGCCGGCTGCTCGACGGGCGCGGACACGGCCTCCGGGCCGGCTGCGGTGACCTCCGCCTCCGGGTCCCCCTCGCCCGTC
>JBDTXF010000221.1:0-5775 GCA_040006355.1 Nocardioidaceae bacterium
GGTGGACCCCGGTGCGGGTGGTGCTCGCGGTGGCCGCCCTCGCGTTCGTGCTGGGCATGGTGCAGAAGACGCCGTGCGTGAGGGACAACTGGTCCGGCACCCAGCTGCGCTACGGGGCGATGTGCTACTCCGACGTGCCCTACCTCTACTCCGGACGTGGCTTCGCGGCCGGCTTCGCGCCGTACGCAGACACCCACCAGCGCTACCCGGCCATGGAGTACCCGGTGCTGATCGGCTACTTCGCCTACGGCGCGGCGCGGGTCACCCAGATCCTCGGGGACCCGCCGGACCTGGCTGAGAGGGCCCTGCTCAGCGACACCGAGATCTACGGCGCCCCCGGGGTCGGGGGCGAGACGGGCCGCTACTTCGAGGTCACCGCGGTCCTTCTCGCGCCGTTCCTGCTGCTCACCGCCTGGTTCCTCGCCGGCGTGCACCGACGACGGCCCTGGGACGCGATGCTGTTCGCGGCGTCGCCGGCCCTGGTGCTCAGCGGGCTGGTGAACTGGGACCTGCTCGCGGTCACCGCGGTGGCCGGGGCGCTGTGGGCGTGGTCGCGGGGGAGGCCGGTGCTCACCGGGGTGATGATCGGGCTCGGCACGGCGACCAAGCTCTACCCGGTGTTCCTGCTCGGCGCGCTGCTGGTGGTCTGCCTCCGCCGCGGCCGGCTCCCCGCGTTCGGGGCGACCCTCGCGGCGGCCGGGGTCAGCTGGCTGGTCGTGGACCTCCCGGCGATGCTCTACGGCTTCGCCCAGTGGAAGGTGTTCTGGACCTTCAACGACGACCGAGGTGCCGACCTCGGGTCGATCTGGCTGGTCTGGCAGCAGGCCGGTCACGCCGTCGGCCCGGCGCTGATCAACCGGGTCTCGCTGGCGTTCTTCGCGCTGGTCTGCGCCGGGGTCCTGGCGCTGGGGCTCAGGGCCCGGCGCACGCCCCGCATCCCGCAGCTGGCCTACCTGATCGTCGCCGGGTTCCTGCTGGTCAACAAGGTCTACTCCCCGCAGTACGTCCTGTGGCTGCTGCCGCTCGTCGTCCTGGCCCGCCCGCGCTGGCGCGACGTGCTGATCTGGACCGCGGGGGAGGTGTTCTACTACGGCAGCGTGTGGCTCTACCTCGGCGGCTGGACCGCCTCGGCCGCGAGCGGTCAGCAGGACCGGTTCTACTGGCTCGCGATCCTGGTGCGGATGGCCGCCGAGGTGTACGTCGCGGTGCTGGTGGTCCGCGACGTCGTGCAGCCATGGCACGACCCGGTCCGCGCCGACGGACTGACCGACGACCCCGCCGAGCCGACCAGCGAGCCCGTCCCGGTCTGAACCCTGCCGCATCCGATCACCCAGCGCGGGGTACACCGCAGGCATGCGCGCATTGACGACCCTCCCGCTGACCGCCGGCACGCTCGAGGTCACCGACGTGCCCGACCCCACCGCGTCCGCAGGTGAGCTCCTCGTCGACGCGATCGCGGTCGGCGTGTGCGGCACCGACAAGGAGATCGCGCGCGGTGACTACGGCTGGGCGCCACCCGGGCACCGGCGCCTGGTGATCGGCCACGAGTCGTTCGGCCGGGTGCGGACGGCGCCGGAGGGGTCCGGCTTCTCCGCGGGCGACCTCGTCGTCGGCGTCGTGCGTCGTCCTGACCCGGTCCCCTGCGGCGCGTGCGCCCACGGGGAGTTCGACATGTGCCGCAACGGGCAGTACACCGAGCGCGGCATCAAGCAGCTCGACGGCTATGCCAGCGAGCAGTGGACCGTCGAGGCGGCGTACGCCCTGCGGCTCGAGGACCGGCTGGTCGACGTCGGGATGCTGATGGAGCCGACCACGGTCGTCGCCAAGGCCTGGGAGCAGGTCGAGCGGATCGGTGCCCGGGCGTGGTTCGACCCGCAGCGCGTGCTGGTCACCGGTGCCGGCCCGATCGGCCTGCTCGCAGCGCTTCTCGGCACCCAGCGCGGGCTCGACGTGCACGTGCTGGACCAGGTCACCAAGGGCCCCAAGCCCCAGCTCGTGCACGGCCTCGGTGCGACCTTCCACCACAGCGACATCGAGGACGTCACGGCCCGCATCAAGCCCGATGTGGTGATCGAGGCGACGGGGGTCCCGCACCTGGTCCTCGGTGCGATGTCGGGCACCGCGGCCTACGGCATCACGGTGCTGACCGGGGTGTCCTCCGGTGGCCGCATCCTGCCGATCGACCCCGGCGAGCTCAACCGGGGCATCGTGCTGGAGAACGACGCGGTCGTCGGATCGGTGAACGCCAACCTGCGGCACTACGCGCTGGCGGCGCAGGCCCTCGCCGACGCCGACCTCGGCTGGCTCGGCCGGGTGGTCAGCCGCCGGGTGCCGCTGGCGGACTTCGCCCAGGCCTTCGAGCCGCGGGACGGCGACGTCAAGGTGGTCATCGACCTGGAGGCGTGAGCCGGCGGCCGCATCTGACCCGGGGTGCCCTACCCGCTGACGACGGTCTCGTCGAACGACGTCGTGGTGAGCCGGACCCGCACCGGGAGCTCGTCGCCGATCTCGGGCACCGACACCCCGCGGGTCAGGAAGAGCATCGAGGCCTGCATGTGCGGCGGCTCCGCGAACAGCCGCCGCCTGCCGTCGACGGTGTAGGGGGAGCGCACCCACCCGGCCGCGTCGAGGCCGCCCTGGGCGATCCGCGCGGCCCGGTCCCGCAGCGTCGCGCCACCGGTGGGCGCCTCGAGGCCGATGCCGTGTGCGGTGCCGCCGGACACCACCACTATCGTCCCGGCCGCGGGGACCCTGCGGCCGCGGTAGCCGAACACGTCGCCGCGCTCGACCGGGTGCACGTCGAGCACCGTCGCGCCGACCCGCAGCGCCTCTCGGTCGCCGAGCCACAGTGCGGTGCCGATCCGGGGGCGGAGCTCGTAGTCGGGGAACGACTGCCGCAGGGAGCCCATCTCGGCGTCGGTGAGGTGGGAGACGAAGACCCGGCGGGTCGGCAGGCCGGCCGCGACCACATCGGTCATCAGCCGTCGGACCTCCGCGAGGTGCGAGCCCGCGATCGGCAGGTGCATCGCGACCCCCTCGACGTGGACCCCCTCGAGCAGGGTGGCGGCCTCGCGCAGGTCACGGGCGGAGAAGCCGTGCCGGCGCATCGAGGTCAGCCGCTCCAGGACCACCCGCGGCGGCTCCTGCTCCGCCGCGGCGGAGGACAGCGCGCGGAGGTCCTCGAGGCGGCCGACCGTGTGGATCACGTGCGGGGCCAGGACGGCGCGGCGCTCGAAGGGCCGCCACGGGGTGAGCACCATCACCGACCTGCCCGGCTCGGTGCGGAGCTCCTCGGCGACCGCGGCCACCTCGCCGTACATCCCGACGGCGACGGTGTCGACGCCCAGCCAGGCGGCCCGGCCGGCGAGCCGTCGTAGGCCGAAGCCGTAGCCGTTGCCCTTGATCACCGGCACGAGGCCGGGATGGGCGTCGCGGACCTGCTCGAGGTGCTCGTCCCAGCGGGCGCCGTCGACGTAGAGCGTCAGGGGCATCGCGTGCTCATCCCTTCTGGGACCGGCGCTGCATGTAGACCGAGAACGCCCGGTAGAGCAGGGCGCTGACCGGCAGGTCCCACTCCCCGGCGTACTCGACGGCCTCGCCACCGGTGCCCACCTTGAACTGGATCAGTCCGACGTGGGAGTCCTCGGGGTCCAGGGTGTCGGTGATGCCGCGCAGGTCGTAGACCGCCGCACCCACCGCCAGCGAGTCGCGGATCATCGCCCACTGCACGGCGTTGGAGCCGCGGACGTCGCGCTTCTCCGTCGACGAGGCGCCGTAGGAGTACCACGTGTGCGAGCCGACCCGGACCCAGATGGTGGCTGCGACCAGGTCGCCCTCGTGGCGCGCGAGGTAGAGACGGATCCGGTCCGGCTCCTCGGCCAGCAGAGCGGTGAGCATCGTCTCGAAGTAGGACAGCGGGCGCGGGGTGAAGTGGTCGCGCTCGGCGGTCAGCGCGTAGAGCGCGTGGAAGGCCGGGAGGTCGGCCGGCGTCCCGTGGGTGACCTCGACGCCGGCCTTGTCGGCCTTCTTGATGTTGCGGCGCCACTGCTGGTTCATCCCGGCGAGCACGTCGGCCTCGGAGCGGGGAGCACCCTGCGCGTCGCGGAGCGGGATCCAGAAGTTGTACTGCGGCTGGCCGGCGGCGAAGCCGCCCTCGACCACCTGGGGGCGCCAGCCGAGCTCCTGGAGCTGGGAGACGACCCGGGCGCCGTCGGCCGACCGCTCGGTCGGGGGCACCTCGCCCAGCAGTCGCACCGACGGGTCGGCCACCCCCGCCTTCACCGCCGCGGCGTCCCACCGGCGGGTCACCACCGGCGGGCCCATCCGCACGCCGAACGCACCGGCCTTCCTCAGGTGGCGCACCATCGGGGTCAGCCAGGCGCTCAGGTCCTCGGTCTCCCAGTCCACCACCGGCCCCTCGGGCAGGTAGGCCAGGAACCGCCTGACCCTGGGCAGCTGCCGGTAGAGCACCAGCCCGACGCCGAGGAGCGCGCCGTCCCCGGATCCTTCCTCCGATCCCGAACGCTCGCCGAACCACCCGATCGACTCCCGGCGCCACTCGCTCTTGACCCGCCCCCACGCCGGGGTCTGCAGGAAGCTGGCGGACCCGCCGGCCGAGGCGAGGTCCCGCAGGAACCCGAGGTGCTGCTCCGGGGTGATCGTGCGGACGGTCAGGACGGGGGAGCTCACAACGACCGAGCCTATCGGCCACCCAGCTGCCCGAGGACCGCGACCGTGCGCCTCCAGGCCGGGGTGCTCGGGTCGATCAGGGCGAAGTGGTCCCCTGGCACCCGCACGAGCTCGGCGTCGTCGCCGGCCCGGCGCGCCGCCTCGACGTACGTCGTGCTCTGCGAGATCGGCACGGTCGAGTCGTCGGTGCCGTGCACGCACCGGATGGGTACGCCGAGGGGCAGTCGCTCCAGCGGGTCGGCCTCGGCGTAGCGGCCGGGCAGCCGTGAGGGCATCCCGCCGACCAGCCCGGGCACCGCCGTGCCGCCCAGGCCGTCGCGCGCCGCCGCGGCGAGCGCGAGCACCGCGGCCGGCGCGACGGTCGCGGCGACCCGGACCCGGGGCGCGCCGCCGGGAGAGGCGGCGTTCCGGGAGGCGGCCCACGCGGCGAGCTGGCCGCCCGCCGAGTGGCCGAGGGTGATCACCCCGGTGGTCGGCACCCCGTCGAGCCGGGCGAGGTGGTCGACAGCGGACGCGACGTCCACCAAGGTGTTCGGCCAGGTCCCGCCGTCGCCGGTCCGACGGTACTCGATGTTCCAGGCGGCCCAGCCGCGCTGCGCCAGGTCGGCGCTGGTGGCGGCACCGAGGTCGAGGGCGTAGGCGCTCTGCCAGAAGCCGCCGTGGATCACCACCACGGTTCCGCGCGGGCGGCCCCGCCGCGGGAGGTAGAGGTCGCCGATCTGCTGCGGTCCGGAGCCGTAGCGGTGCCGGACGGGTCTCGGGGTGCCCTCGGCGGGACCGGGGACCGGTGACCCGCAGGCCGCCAGCAGGCCCGCCGCGATCGCCGTCAGGGTGGTCCGCCGGGTCAGGGCCCCGGCGCTGGTCGCTCGAGGGGTCACACCCACGCGCAGGAAGGCCAGGTCGGCCCGGTGCTCCGCCACCCCGTCGCGGCTGTCGTTGCCGTGCACGAGGTCGATGCGGCCGGTGATCTCCAGGACGTCCGCGACCATGGTGGCCACCCTACGACCGGCCCCCGACGGCAGCCCCTACGCCAGGTCGACGGTCTCGTTGTCGCCCTCGAAGCGCTTGCCGGTCACCTTGGCCTTG
>JBDTXF010000222.1:0-5746 GCA_040006355.1 Nocardioidaceae bacterium
CGTGCTCGTGCGGCTTGTTCCACCGCAGCCGGTAGAGCGGCGGCTGGGCGAGGTAGACGTAGCCGTGCTCGATCAACGGCCGCATGAAGCGGAACAGCAGGGTCAGCAGCAGGGTCCGGATGTGGTGGCCGTCCACGTCGGCGTCGGCCATCATCACGATCTTGTGGTAACGGACCTTCTCGATGTCGAACTCTTCGTGGATGCCGGTGCCGAGCGCCGAGATGATCGCCTGCACCTCGGTGTTGGCCAGCACCTTGTCGATGCGGGCCTTCTCGACGTTGAGGATCTTGCCCCGGATCGGCAGGATCGCCTGGATCCGCGGGTCCCGGCCACCCTTGGCAGAGCCGCCGGCCGAGTCACCCTCGACCACGAAGATCTCGCACTCCTCGGGGTTCGTGGACTGGCAGTCGGCGAGCTTGCCGGGCAGACCTCCGCCGCCGAGCAGCCCCTTGCGGCTGCGAGCGAGCTCACGAGCCTTGCGCGCCGCCACCCGCGCATAGGCGGCCGCCTGGGCCTTGCGCACGATGTCGCGGCCCTCGGCAGGGTTCTGCTCCAGCCAGGCGCCGAGCTGCTCGTTGACGACGCGCTGCACGAAGCCCTTGGCCTCGGTGTTCCCGAGCTTGGTCTTGGTCTGGCCCTCGAACTGCGGCTCGCCCAGCTTGATCGAGACGATCGCGGTGAGACCCTCACGGACGTCGTCGCCGGAGACCCGGTCCTCGCGCTTCTTGATCAGGTTCCACTCCTCGCCCCAGTTGTTGACCAGGGAGGTGAGCGCGGAGCGGAAGCCCTCCTCGTGGGTGCCGCCCTCGTGGGTGTTGATCGTGTTCGCGAAGGTGTGCACCGACTCGGTGTAGCTGCTCGTCCACTGCATCGCGACCTCGAGGCTCATGCCGGTCTCAGGCTGGTCGGCCTCGAAGTCGATGACCGTCGGGTGCGTCTTGTCCTTGCGCTTGTTGAGGTGGTCGACATAGTCGACCAGTCCGCGATCGAACTTGTAGACCCGCTCCAGGGCGCCCACCTGGGCACGCTCCTCGGGGGTCCGGCTGTCACCGACGGGCGCTTCCCGCGGGTCGCGAGGCTGCTCGGCCTCCTCGGGCACGTCGAGCACCAGCGCGTCGTCCTGGATCGCGTCGACCAGCTCGGGCTCGTGGGCCCGCTCGTCGCGCACCACGATCTCCAGGCCCTTGTTGAGGAAGGCCATCTCCCGGACCCGGTTGGTGACCGTCTCCCAGGAGTATGTGGTCGTCTCGAAGATGTCCTCGCTGGCCCAGAACGTGATGGTCGTGCCGGTCACGTCGCTCGGCTCCAGCTGCTCCAGCGGGCCGTCCGGCTCGCCCAGGCTGAAGGACTGCCGCCAGTGGTAGCCGCGGTTGCGGACGTCGACCTGCAGCCGGGAGCTCAGCGCGTTGACCACCGAGACGCCGACCCCGTGCAGGCCGCCGGACACCTTGTAGCCGCCACCACCGAACTTGCCGCCTGCGTGGAGCATGGTCAGCGCCATCGTCACCGCGGGGATCCCCTCGACCGGGTGGACGTCGGTCGGGATGCCGCGACCGTCGTCCTCGACGCGGACGCTGCCGTCCTCGAGCAGGGTCACCCGGATGCGGGTGCAGTAGCCGGCCAGCGCCTCGTCGACGGAGTTGTCGATGACCTCCCACACCAGGTGGTGCAGCCCACGCTCGCCGGTGGAGCCGATGTACATCCCAGGACGCTTGCGCACCGCTTCCAGGCCCTCGAGCACCTGGATCGCGGACGCGTCGTACTTGCCGGCCTCGACCGCGTGCCCCTCGCCGGCAGGAGCCAGCTTGGCGGCCGCCTCGGCCACCACCTCGGGCGCGAGGTCCGTGTCGGGGACGGCGCTGGCGGTGGGGGGATCGGCAAGGGTGGTGTCGGGGAGATCGGTGGGGGTGTCGGCGGGCATCTCGTCAGCCACGAGCCATCCTCTTCACGTCGTGCGCACACATAGCGACGGTCGCCCCGGAACGGATGACGACCAGAGTCCAGTGTACCCCGCTCGGGGCCCCTTCCGGGGCTGTCCTCCGCAGGGATCGGGTCACCAGTGACCGAGAAAGGTCGATTGTGGGCCTCACAGGGCGGTCAGGACGGCTCAGCAGGGGGAGTTTCTAGTCCCTGTACAGGCCCCGGGCCCGCAGATGGCTCCTGAGAGTCATCCCGCGACTCAGCCGTAGGTGTCGCGCGGGCCCTGGCCGTCGCGCACCGAGCGGAGACCGCGCTTCCAGGACGGGCCGTGCGGGCCGTGGACGTCGATGAGCGTGACGGTGCCGTCCCCCAGCTCCTCGTTGAGCCGCCTGACCACGGTCGGCGCGAGCAGCTTCATCTGGGTGGCCCAGGCGGTCGAGTCGGTGCGGACCACCAGCTTGGTGTCCGCGAACGACTCGGGCAGGCAGTGCTGGGCGACCTCGCGGCCGACCAGGGTGTCCCATCGGGAGAAGACCGCGTGCACCCGCACATCGGTGCCCCAGCCCTGCTCCGCGATCAGTCGGCCGATCGTCGAGTCGAGCAGCTGGGGGTCCCGCTCGTCGGGGTGGGCACCCGAGGCCTGGGGATCCACCCGGCGGGCGCGCTGACCCGGACGCGGGGTACGCCGGCGGGTGCCGGGTCGCGCGAGGGACCGCGCGATGCTGCGAGCGAGGTCGAGCCCCGAGTCATCGTGGGTGGCGTCCGGCGGCGTGGCGTCCTCCCCGGACGCCTCGTCCGCGGGTGGCTGCGGTTCGTCGGGCTCACGGGGGCTCATCCGGGCAGCACCAACCCGTCGACCACATCGATGCGCTTCCCCGCCAGGACGGCGGGCACGTCGTCGGACACCGCGGCAGTGACCAGCACCTGCTCGGCGCCGGCGACGAGCTCCGCGAGGCGCTCGCGGCGCTCGCCGTCGAGCTCGGCGAACACGTCGTCGAGGATCAGGATCGGATCGTCACCGGTGGAGCGCAGCAGGTCATAGGAGGCCAGCCGCAGCGCGAGCGCCATCGACCAGGACTCCCCGTGGGATGCGTAGCCCCTCACCGGCAGGGGTCCCAGCATCAGGGTGAGGTCGTCGCGGTGCGGCCCCACCAGACTGATCCCTCGGTCGACCTCGTCGTCGCGGCGGCGCCCCACCTCGGCCAGCAGGGCGGCCTCCAGGTCGTCCCGGTCGTGCGAGGGCGAGCCGTCGGGCCGGCCGGGAAGCTCCAGCGAGGGCTTGTAGGTCATCGTCACGTCGGTGCGCGGAGCGCCCGCCGCCACCGCGGCGTACGCCGAGGACACGTGGGGCCGCAGCCCGTCGACCAGGTCCAGACGTGCCGCGAGCAGCTCGGCACCGGTGTGGGCAAGGTGGGAGTCCCACACGCCGAGGGTGGCCATCGCCCCCTCGCCCCTGCTCCGCATGGACGCGCTGGTGCTCCGCCGGGCGGCGCCGGCGGTCTTGAGCAGCGAGTTGCGCTGCTTGAGGACGCGGTCGTAGTCCGAGCGCACGCCCGCGAACCGAGGCGCACGCTGGACCAGCAGGTCGTCGAGGAAGTGCCGTCGCTCGGAGGGGTCCCCCTTGACCAGGGCGAGGTCGTCGGGGGAGAAAAGCACGGTGCGGACCAGCCCGAGCAGCTCCCTCGCACGTGGCAGCGGCGAGCGGTTCACCCGCGCGCGGTTCGACCGGCCCGGGTTGATCTGCACCTCGAGCACGGCCTCCCGCCCGTCCCGCACGACGGCCACCCGGACCACCGCGTGGTCCGCGCCGAAGCGGACCAGGGGTGCGTCCGCGGCGACCCGGTGCGAGGACAGCCGGGCGATGTAGTCGATCGCCTCGACCAGGTTGGTCTTGCCCTGGCCGTTGCGCCCCACGAACGCGGTGACACCGGGGCCGAGCGGCACCTCGGCCTCGGAGTAGGACCGGAAGTCGAACAGCGACAGGTGCGAGACGTGCACGAAGAGGCTTGCCCTCAGGCCTGGTCGCCGCCGGGGGGCGGCGCGGTGCGCGTGGCGTGCCCACCGAACTGGTTGCGCATCGCGGCGACCGCCTTCATCGCCGGGCTGTCGTCCTGACGGGAGACGAACCGCGCATAGAGCGCCGCCGTGATCGCCGGGGTGGCCACCGCGTTCTCGATGCCGGCCTCGACGGTCCACCGTCCCTCGCCGGAGTCCTCGGCGTAGCCGGCGATCTGGTCCAGCTTGTCGTCGTCGTCGAGAGCGGCGACCAGCAGGTCGAGCAGCCACGACCGGATCACCGTGCCCTCGCGCCAGGAGCGGAACACCTCGGTGACGTTCTCCACCTCGTCGACGGCCTGGAGCAGCTCCCAGCCCTCGGCGTAGGACTGCATGATGGCGTACTCGATGCCGTTGTGGACCATCTTGGAGAAGTGCCCGGCACCGATCTTGCCGGCGTGCACCCAGCCGAACTCGCCCTCGGGCTTGAGGGCCTCGAAGATCGGCTGGACGATGTCGATGTTCTTCTTGTCCCCGCCCGCCATCAGCGCGTAGCCGTTCTCCAGGCCCCACACCCCGCCGGAGACGCCGCAGTCGACGAAGCCGATGCCCTTCTTCGCGAGCATCTCGCCGTTCAGCTGGTCGTCGGTCCACTTGGAGTTGCCGCCGTCGATGACGATGTCGCCCTCGCCGAGGAGGTCGCCGAGGGTGCGCACGGTGTCGCGGGTGATGTCTCCCGCGGGGACCATCACCCACACCACCTTGGGGGACGGCAGGCCAGCCACCATGGCCTCGAGGCTGTCCGCGTCGGAGAGGTCCGGGTTGCGGTCGTAGCCGACGACGGTGTGCCCGGCACGGCGCAGCCGCTCGCGCATGTTGCCGCCCATCTTGCCGAGCCCGATCAGACCGAGGTCCATGCCCTGTCCTTCCCTCGTGCGCAGGTGCTGCCGTGTGTGGTCTTCGAGCCTAGCCGTGCCTGAGTCCGCTCAGGAGAGCAGTCGACGGGGCATCAGCAGGTAGCGGAAGTCGGTGTCCACGACCCCGTCCAGGCTGTCCACGCCGGACATCACCGCAGGCTTGGACGCCTGGGTGAACGCCAGCTCGACGACCGGCTCCTCGAGGGCGGTGAGCCCGTCGAGCAGGAACTGCGGGTTGAACCCCGTGGTGATGTCCTCGCCGTCGACCGAGGCCTCGATCTGCTCGGTGGCCAACGCCTCGTCGCCACTGCCGGCGTCGAGGGTGAGCACGCCTGCCGAGAACGCCAGCTGGACGGCGGTGTTGCGCTCCGCGACCAGCGACACCCGCTTGACGGACTCGACGAGGGTGGCCCGGTCGACCCGTGCCACGGTGGCGTGCTCGGCCGGGAACAGCGTGCGCACCTTGGGGAACTCGCCGTCCAGGAGCCGGGTGGTGGTCCGGCGTACGCCGCCGCCGGCCGCACCCTCGAAGCCGATGATGCCCTCACCGGCACCCGAGGACGCGAGCGCGATCGTCACCTCGGTGCCCGAGGTCAGCGACTTGGCGGTGTCGGCGAGCACCTTGGCCGGCACCAGCGCGGCGGCGGAGACGTCGGTGGCGCCCGGCTCCCACTGGAGCTCGCGGTGCGAGAGCCGGAACCGGTCGGTGGCCAGCAGCGAGATCGCGGTGCCCTCGATCTCGATCCGGACCCCGGTGAGCACAGGAAGCATGTCGTCGCGACCGGCGGCGGTGACCGCCTGCGCGACGGCGTTGGCGAACAGGTCGCTGCGCACGGTGCCGGTGGCCTGCGGCATGTCAGGAAGGGTGGGGTACTCCTCGACCGGCATCGTCTGCAGGCTGAACCGGGCCGAGC